>NZ_JBMHYI010000004.1:0-45073 GCF_058498515.1 Bryocella sp. | reverse complement strand
AAGCACCAGGTTCAAAACGAACCCCTCCGAGTGCGTATAGAAGCCCGAGATGAACCCAAAACACCCACAGAAAACAACAAAGCCTTGACTCCAACAGCCGTCTCATAGAAGCCGCTGAGGGAAATGCTCCCGGCTTCAACCGGGCTTCCCTGGGCCGCGCGCAGAACGCAAAAAGGGAACAGACCCACCTGTTCCCTCTTGCAAGAGCATCGTTTTTAGGTTTTCTGCGGACGCGATAGATTACCGCGACGGACTACAGAGGCTGAACGTCAGAAGCCTGCCAGCCCTTGGGTCCCTTGACCACATTGAACTGAACAGCCTGGCCCTCCTGAAGGCTCTTGAAGCCATTCGTCATGATGGCCGAGTAGTGCACGAACACGTCTTCACCGTTCTGACGGCTGATGAAGCCAAAACCCTTGGCGTCGTTGAACCACTTCACTGTTCCCTGTTCCATGTCTCGCAAATCCTTGTGTGATTGATCTTTGACGCTGAACCCAAATGGAGCTTCGGCGAGAGCTAACCCTGCAGAAACCAACTTGTTTCAAACGATGTGAGGATGTTAGCACGCTTGGCAAATTTTGCTAGCGGAAAATTCAACTTCCACCGCACTGCACCGTACCTAGTGCAACTGCGGCTCCGGAATGTGCTCTCTCACAATGGCTTCCGCTCTCGACAACACCTCACCCAGAGTTAGCTGGGTCGAGTCCAGAGTTACAGCGTCAGGTGCCGCCCGCAGCGGCGATTCCGCGCGATTACGGTCGCGGTCATCGCGTTCTTTCAATTCTTTGATCACAGCCTCTTCAGGCTTCGTCGCCAGCGTAGGACCCACCTGCCGGTAACGTCGATTACCGCGTACTTCCGGCGCAGCATCGAGGAAGATCTTGACCTCGGCATCCGGAAATACAACCGTGCCAATATCACGGCCTTCCATCACCACGCCGCCCTGCTGGCCCATCTTGCGCTGCAGGTCCACCATCCACGCCCGCACCCGAGGATGCACACTGATCCTGCTCGCCGCGGCCGTCACATCCGTGTCGCGCACGCGCCGCGAGACATCCATGCCATCCAGCAGCACGCGGTTCCCTTCGAGCTGCGGCTCCAGCCCGATGCGTGTGCACTCGGCCACGTCCATCAGCGCCTGCTCATCGGTAAAGTCCACGTCCGCGTCAATCGCCTTAAGTGCCAGCGCGCGGTACATCGCCCCGGTCTCCAGGTTCAGGAAGCCGAAGCGCCGCGCGAGGTGCGCGGCCATCGTGCTCTTGCCCGCACCCGCCGGCCCGTCGATAGCAATGACGGGTCGGCGGCGCGTGGCGTTCGGTGTCTCAACTGCAGGTGACGTCGGCGTCATCGGTGGCGGCTACTCCTTCGGATTCCCGGACTCTCCGGATTCTCCCGCACCAGACTGTGGACGACGAGGTCCCGGCGAACGGAATCCGCCCGGCTTGCTGCCGTACGCAGGCTTCGAACCGAACCGGCCACCCGGCTTGCTGAAGCCCGGCTTCGCGCCGTAAGGCTTCCGATCACCGCCACCCGAAGGACGCGCACCGAACGGCTTGCGATCTCCAAAGGACTTACGCTCGCCACCAAATGCCGGCTTCGCTCCGAACGGCTTGCGATCACCGAACGGCTTCCGCTCAAACGGCTTACGCTCACCGCCACCGAACGCCGGCTTGGCGCCGAACGGTTTGCGATCTCCAAACGGCTTCCGCTCTCCGCCAAACGAAGGCTTCGCCCCAAAGGGCTTCCGCTCGAACGGCTTGCGATCGCCAAAGGGCTTACGCTCGCCGCCAAATGCCGGCCTCGCCCCGAATGGCTTGCGCTCCGGACGACCACCCTCGCCACCCTCAAAGCGGCGCGGCGGACGCGAATCCGAACCGCCCCCAAAGGACGATCCCTCAGGGCGATCCCGGCGAACAAACCCGCCCGGTTTGCGATCCCCAAACGGCTTCGCACCGAATGGTTTGCGATCCCCTCCGAACGAAGGCTTCGCCCCAAAAGGCTTGCGATCGCCAAACGACTTCCGCTCACCACCGAACGAAGGCTTCGCTCCGAACGGCTTGCGGTCCCCACCAGGGCGCGGCGCGCCAAACGGCTTCTTCGAGAACGGCTTGCGCTCGAACGAGCGCGGCGCACCCTCGCCGGAACTCTCACGGCTGCCACGGTCGCCACCATAACGCGGCGACGGCTTCCAGCTGCTGCGCTCGCCACCACCCTCGCGGCTGCCATAGCTCTTGCGCTCGAATGGCCGTCCCTCGCCCTCAGCAGGCTTCGGCTTCTCGAAACGACGCTTCTCCGGAGGAAGACCCTTCTCCTCACGCGGGCCAAGCTCGCGAGGAGCCTTCTTGTCGAACCGCGCAAACTGCGCCGGCGTATCGGTCTTCGGCGCCGAATCCTCCGCCCACGGACGGGTGAAGTCATTCTCCCGCGCCCGTGTCGGACGATCTCCATCCTCACGACGAGGACGTGCCGCACGATCAAACGCCGGCGATGTACGCGGACGTGCCGGACGATCCCCCGCATCCTCACGACGAGGACGCGCAGGACGATCCGAGCCTCCCGCAGAAGCACTGCGGTCAAACGGGCGCCGCGTGCGCTCGTCGGCGCCATCGCGACGCGGGTAAGCCGGACGATCGCTCGGACCACCACGGCCCGGCGGCCTTCCGCCCGTACGACCAGTTGCCCGCTTCGGCGCTCCGCCAGGTGTCCGTACAGGAGCCCGCCGCGGCGCGCCTTCACGCGAAACCGGCTTGCCACGCAATTCATTGGCGCGCCCCGAAGAGAAGCTGCGAATGCGCGGAGCGTCCTCGCCCTCGGCGACTTCAGCCCCTTCAACGGCCTCGCCCTCAACACCCTCAGCCTCTTCGCCCTCACCCTCAACTTCAGGCTCGGCAAACTCAGGCAGCGCGCCAGGAATGTACAGCAGCGTCTGCCCGTCGATCACAACCGTCTCCAACTGCCGAGCACTGGTCAGCGCCAGCACCACCTCATGCACCCGCGAGCCCGCGACCACATTCGAGAGGAACGCCGCAACCTGCTCCTCGGAGGCCGCAACGACCTGCCCGAGATACAGCGAAAGAATCGCCGACAGCGCCGTCGGCACACCCGCATTCGCTCCCGCCTTGATCGGCTTCAGGAAGCGCCGCGTGGTGATCTCCCACAGCGTCGTCTCCTCGTTCTGCCCGTACAGCGGAAGCACTCGCAGCTGGCCCCAAAGCTCGACCAGCGCACGGATCACCGCAGCCTCGGTCAGCTCGCGGCCCAGCTCATTGGCCAGCTCGGCAGCCGAAAGCGCACCGCGCTCACTCAGAACCTCATACACCTTCACCGCCAGCGGGGTCACCGCATACGGCCCGGAGCTCTGCGGAGCGACCTTGTAGCCCTTGTCGCCGCGCAGCGTGAACAGGTAGCTGAAGACCTGTGCCGTCACAACGAAGTCCGGCATCTCACCCGGCAGGCCGGCAAGGTTCAGCGGCAGCGCGCCGCCCTCGCTCACTAGCCGTGCGATGAAGCTGCGCGCGACGTGGATCTGTTCCGGCGTCGGTTCGGCATTGGCCGCGCCCAGCGTGGCCTCGACCAGCGAAGGCGCGGGCGCCTTCGCAAATGTCTCAAACGAAACCAGACCGAGCGGCGCAAGCCACTCGCGAACGGCCTCGAGGGTCAGGGCAGCATCGCCATCCTGACGCCAAATGTGGGAGCGAGCTGCAGTCAGCTGCTCCTGGGAAAATTGCGGTGTTGAACTCAAAACTTGTGTCCCTTCAGTTGCCGCGTCCCATCCTTCGCCATGGCTTTCGCCCGGCGCGTCGACTGCAGCTCGGTTTGACCTGGACGCCGCGCGCGCGGACTCGCTGCGCCGACGGGAAAAACAGGCTCCGCGCAAGCCCAAAGGCTAGATGCGCTGGAACGCCCGTTGAATGTCTTTTAAAGAATACCGCAACGCGATGGGGCGGCCATGCGGACAACTAGTAGGATGTTCCGTCTTTCCCAGTTCCCGCAGCAGCCAATCGATCTTCGAGGGCTCCAGCGGGGTGTTGATCTTGATCGCCGCATGACACGCGATCGAGGCCGCAATCCGGGTCCGCCGCGCCTCCTCATTCTCTGCCTGGGCCGTCCGATCGGCCACCGCCAGCACCTCTTCCAGCGTCCGTTCCAGCTCCCGGCCATCCAGCCCGACCGGGGTCGCCTTCACCGCCAGCGTCCGCGGCCCGAACGGCTCCGCCTCGATGCCGTTTCGTTCCAATTCCTCAGCAATCTCAGCAAAAATCACCATCTGCGCTGGCTGCAACTCCACCAGCACCGGCATCAGCAACCGCTGCCGCTGCACCTTTTCCACCTCACGCTCGCGCAGAATCTTCTCGAACAGCACCCGCTCGTGCGCTACATGCTGGTCCACGATCCACAGCCCTTCCTCATTCGTCGCCAGGATGAACGAGTCCCGCAGCTGACCCAGCGGCCGCAGCGTCGAAAGCGCATTCAACGTCGGCTGCTGCTGATCATTTCCGCCCCAAACATTACTCCATGGACCAGCGTCCGAATTCGGCACAGACGGAGCGTCGTACCCCACCGCCAGCCCCGCTCCCTCGAATCCCAGCCTCCCCGGCGAGGGTGGAACCACCCGCTCCCGCAGCGAGAAAGCCTCCGCCTCCGAAGCAAGTTCCGCATCCGTAGGAAGCTCCGATGCGCCTAGGTACGAGGAGTCACTCGCTCCTGAAAAACCTGTCCCCTCGCCCCTCGACAGCTCGCCGTGCTGGTCTTCCGTCCGCTCCCGCGGCTCAAACACCGGCTGATCGATCCCACTGATCGGGCTCACATCCACCATCAGCGACGCACCCGCAGTCGGCCCGTTGCTCATCGCCGCAAGAAAGCTTGCCGCCGGCCTAGCCCGCATCAGCCCCGTCCGCACGCTGTCGCGCACAAAATCATGCAGGAACGCAGTCTGCCGGAACCGCACCTCGGTCTTCGCCGGGTGCACGTTCACGTCCACCTCTTCCGGAGGCATCTCCAGAAACAGCAGCACCACCGGAAACGACGTCGGCGGAATGATGTTCCGATACGCTTCGCTCAGCGCATGCAGCATCAACCGGTCGCGGATCAGCCGCCCATTCACGAACACATAAATCGAGTTTCGGTTGAGCTTCTGCAGCTCCGGCTTCGAGATGAACCCGCTCACCCGCAAAAATCCGGCGGGCGGAGCTTCATAGTCCGCCTCGCGCTTCCATGGCGGAGGCTGCGGAAGCCCCGCCCGCGCATAGTCCATCTCCGCCGCAATCGGAATCATGTGCCGGTACGTCTCGCCGCCAAACAGCTGATACAGCCGCTCGCCCGCATCCGTCACAGCCGGTGCGCTGATCAATGTTTGCGTCGACGTGTGCAGCTCAAAGTGCTTGCCCGGATGCGCCAGCGCATAGTTCGTCACCAGCGCCGCCACGTGCCCCAGCTCGGTCTGCTCACTGCGCAGAAACTTCCGCCGCGCCGGCGTATTGAAGAACAGATCGCGCACCGCAATCGTCGTTCCCGCAGGCAGCCCAGCGTCTTCCACGCTCAGCATCCTGCCGCCCGCAATCTCGACCGCCGTGCCCACTTCATCGTCAACCGCACGCGTCTGCAGCGACAGCCGCGACACCGACGCAATCGACGGCAACGCCTCGCCGCGAAACCCCAGCGTCGCAATCTTCAGCAGGTCATCGGAACTCCGCAGCTTCGACGTCGCATGCCGCTCGAAGCACAACAGAGCATCATCGCGCCCCATGCCATGCCCATTGTCGACGATGCGGATCAGCTTCCGCCCACCCGCCTCAACCTCGATCCGGATCCGCGCAGCCCCCGCATCCAGCGAGTTCTCCAGCAGCTCTTTCACCACTGAAGCCGGACGCTCCACCACCTCACCAGCAGCGATCTGGTTCGCTACCTGGTCGGAAAGTACGTGAATGCGTCCCATAAAGAGATTGTAGACACCGGGCGCGTATCGGAAAACCGGCCTTGTGGCGCGTATTACTAACTGATACAGTTACTGTGATCGACACTGCGGAGCTGCACGTGATCGAATCCTTCCGACATGCAGGCCTGGAGCGGTTCTTTCGCACCGGTTCCAAGGCCGGCATCCAACCCGCTCATGCCCCAAAGCTGGCTGTACAGCTCGTCGCGCTCAATCAGGCAAAGAGGGCTGAAGACATGGATGTTCCCGGCTGGAACCTGCATCCACTGAAGGGGACTCTGACCGGGCACTGGTCCGTGAAGGTGAATGGAAACTGGCGGCTGACCTTCCGTTTCGATCATGGCAACGCAAAAATTCTGGATTATCAGGACTACCACTGAGGAGCAACCTGTATGCGAATGTACAAGCCTGCACACCCGGGAGCCTTGCTCCGCGAAATCATGTCGGAAGATCTCACCGTCGCTGATCTCGCAAGACACCTCGGCATGACCCGCGCGAACCTATCCATGATCCTGAATGGCCGCCTGGGAATCTCTGCCGCTGTCGCAGTCAAGCTGTCCGAAGCCTTCGCTCAGTGGGAGGCCGAGTTTTGGCTCGGCTTGCAGAATCAGTACGACATCGCGAAGGTCCTGCGCAGGAAACGAGCGAAGATCGCGCCCCTCCGCAAGCCGGCAAAGATGAAAATGGCCGCCTAGTTTTAGGCGGCCATTCCAATTGCTTGCAACGCTCCTTGGCTTTATCGATCCCCAATCACATGCAGCCGCATAAAGTTCGTCGCACCGGACTTCGTCGCCGTGCCCGCAACAATCCCCACAATCTGCTTCGGCTTCACATGACCATGCGTCTCGAGGATCTTCTCCGCCATCTCCACCAGCTTGTCGGTCGAGGAAAACCGCTCGCAAGTAATCGGCTGCGTACCCCACAGCAGCATCGACCGATGCGTCACGCTCTCGAACGGCGAGAGCACGAAGATCGGAGCATCCGGGCGGTACTTCGAGAGCAGTCGCGCCGTCGTTCCCGTCTCCGTAAAGATCGCAATCGCCGCCAGGTCCAGGTCATCGGCCGAGTGAGCCATACACTCGCAGATCGTCTCCGGCACGCTTAGCGTGCGGCGCTTGTGGCGCAGCGTCCGGTTCGACACCAGCTCGATCTGCGACTCGGTCTCCATGACGATCTTCGCCATCATCGCCACCGACTCCACCGGATACTTGCCCGCCGCCGACTCCGCCGAGAGCATCACCGCATCGGTGCCATCGTAGATCGCATTCGCTACGTCCGAAGCTTCCGCCCGCGTCGGGCGCGGGTTTTCGATCATCGACTCCAGCATCTGCGTCGCTGTGATCACCGGCTTGCGGTACTCCAGCGCGCGCCGAATGATGTGCTTCTGGATCGCCGGAACCTTCTCCGGAGGCATCTCCACACCCAGGTCGCCGCGGGCCACCATGATGCCGTCCGAAGCCTCGAGGATCGAGTCCAGATGATCGATCGCCTGCGGCTTCTCCAGCTTCGAGATCACCCACGTGTCATACCCCAGCGACGCGATGCGGCCCTTCACATAGCGCACATCGTCCGCGGTCTGCACAAAGGAGACCGCGATCATATCGGCGCCCGCCTTCAGCGCAAACTCGAGGTCGGCCTCATCCTTCTCCGTCAGCGATGGAACCTTGATGGCGACGCCCGGAAGGTTGATGCCCTTCTTCTCGCCCAGCATGCCGCCGTTGATGATCTCGGTGACCACGTCTGCGCCTTGAATCTCAACCACTCGCAGCTCGATGAGCCCATCCGACAGCAGCACCTGGTCGCCCGGGCTCAGGTTCTCCGCCAGCGTCGTGAATACCGTACTCACGCGCTCCACGGTGCCTTCCATCTGCACGGGAGTGATCGTCAGGCGCTTGCCTGCCTCCAGCATCACCGGCTTGTGGTCGACCAGCACACCGGTGCGGATCTTCGGGCCCTGCAGGTCGGCAAGAATGCAGATCGGCTTGTCTTCCTCGCGCGCGATCTTCCGCACCATCGCGATGAGCTCGGCCTTCTGTTCATGCGAACCGTGTGAGAAGTTCAAGCGAGCAACATCCAGCCCCGCGCGAACCAGCTTCCGAAATACTTCTTCGCTGCTTGAAGTCGGCCCCAGCGTGGCGACGATCTTGGCGCGGCGCAACGGCGAAGTCGCACCTTTGATTGTGTCTTCCATCAAACCCAGCATCCCCGCGGCCCGCCAGTCGGGCCCGCTCTTTCCGTGTGCAGTTGTCAGGCCGGTCAAGCAGCTGCCGTCCATCAGTCTGACATTCTACCTGCGCCGTGGGTCAACGAGCGTGACCGTCGCCACCCAGGAGGCCAGCGCAGCGCCGCCAGCAGCTCCCGAGGGTGCCCCGTGAAGCTCGGACGCCCCTCCGCCGCGTTGCGGCTGTCGATCGCCCGCTGCGCATTGAACTCCGCTCCCATCAGCACGCTCACCGCGATGATGTACAGCCACACCAGCAGAGCGATCGCCGCGCCCAGCGACCCATAGACCCGCGAATAATTCGCATAGCGCGTCACATACAGCCCAAACAGCAGCGTCGAGATAAACCACAGCGCCGTCGCCAGCGCCGCCCCGGGAAGGCTCGCCCGCCAACTCCACTCCTTGCGCAGCAGGCTCAGCGGACGTCGCAGCGTCTCGCGAATCAGCGGCTCCAGCCGCAGCTGCAGCCTCCGGTCCGGATCCGTCCCAAGATGGTAGATGAGCCCCAGGATCGCCACCGAACCCAGCAGCGCCACCGTCCAGCGCAGCAGCACCGTGACGACGTAGAACACCCCCCGCAGGTCCGTCAGCAGCCATCCCGCCAGCCGCATCGTGAGGAAGTGCCCAAACATCACCAGCACACTCGCCGCGGCCATCGGCAGCAGCGACACCGGCACCAGCACCAGCGCCCGCAGTCGCCGCGGCCAGAAGCTGCCCCGCAGATCCGGCAGCCCATGCGCGCGGCGGAACCCCTCCATCAGCGTCGCCATCACGCTGGCCGCGCCGAACAGGCTCACCACCAGCGCGCTCAGCAGCGCCTTGGTCGTCTGCGGGTTCTGGTGCGATTGCGAGAAGTACGCCTCCAGCAGTGGCGCCACATTCGAGGGCAGCACGCGGTCGAAAAACGCTGCCAGCTGGTGGCGCAGCGGCACGTTCCCCGGCAGCATCCCCACCACGGCCGCCGACACAATCAGCGCCGGAAATAGCGCCAGTATCCCCGAATACGCCGTCGCCTGCCCCACCGTGAACACGTCATGGTCGATCGCCGAAAACACTGCCGCCCGCAGCAGCAGGATCGCCCGCAGGCAGCGGTACAGCGGCGTCACCACAAACCTCTTTGCGAGGCCGGAAGCGATCGCCCGGGAGCCGGTGCGCGAAATGGTCTCGACTGCGCGATCCATCAGTCTGGAAGCCTCTGCTCAAGTCCTGCCTTGTCAGGGCAGCACTCCAATCTGCCTTAATCCGTGCTTTGTCAGCGCGGGACTTTAGTCCCGCGGTAAGACGCGCGATGACCCTGCGACTTTAGCCGCTGAGGGCATGCTCAACACACCAGAACCTTCTAACACCTCTCGCAGCCTTTCCCGCCAGCTTACTTCTTCCACTTGTTGAGGAACGCCGTCACTGAGCCCGCCTCCATGTGCCGCATGTCCGCGAACTCCAGATTTTGCGCCACCAGCACCTTGCCATTCGAGTCCAGCACCGCCAGCGCGGGCACGCCCTTCAACGGCACGCCATACTTGTGCGCGATATCCAGATTCGCATCCTCGCGGCCAATGTTGATCGGCACGATGACAAAGTTCTGGTTCACGATCTGCTGGTTCGGTGCCTGGTGGAAGTACAGGAACAGCACCTGGCAATCACCGCACCAGTCGCCGCCAAAGTCGAGGATCACCCGCTTGTGCTGCTTCCGCGCCACGGCCAGCGCATCGCGAATATCGCCCTGCGCCGCGCCGATCTCCGGATAAATATGGTGCGCCTGGATCCCGACGCTGGCATCGTGCGGCAGGATCTGCGCTGCCACCGGCGCGGCAGCCGCAAGCGTCACGGCCAGCGCGGCAGCACCAACCGAGGTCCGCACCGTGCGAAAGAACGTAGTTCCGATCATGATGAATCTCCCTCTGCAACTGCAACGCAACGACCCAGCGTCGCCTTCTATCATCCGCCAGGAGCCCGGCTCACGCCATCGCTCCACGGCCCACGGGGTCTACCTTCTGGATGCTCCCCGCCACCGGAAGATGCGCGCGGCACCCGGTCACCCCTCAGCCATGAGCCCGGTCTGACAGGTTGCAGGTATGCTGTTGCCCCATGAGCTCCTCACGTGTCTCGCTCCGCTCCCTGAGCCTTGCCTTCGCATCCACCGCACTGTCCATCGGCCTCTCCGCCCAGCAGCCCACCGCCTCCAACCTCGTCCACACCAAGCCGCCCGCCGGCTTCGCCACCGTTGAACCCCTCTGGCAAGGCCAGGCCCCCGGAGCCGTCGGCATCGAAGACGACGACCAGCCCAAGCTCTTCTGCTACCCCGCCACAGGCCCCGGACCCCACACCGCCGTCGTCGTCCTTCCCGGCGGTGGCTACAACCATCTCGTCATGGAGCAGGAAGGAGCCCGCGAAGCCCGCTGGCTCGTCGCCCACAACATCAGCGCCTTCGTCCTGCAGTACAGGCTCTCGCCGCGCTATCTCTACCCCTGGGCACTGGTCGACGGCCAGCGAGCCGTCCGCCTCGTCCGCTCCCACGCCAAGGATTGGAACCTCCGTCCCGATGCCATCGGCTTATGGGGCTTCTCCGCCGGAGGCCACATGGCCGCCTGGCTGGCAACAGCCGATCCCCGCGCCGATCTCCCCGCCTTCGGCAAGCTTGGTCCCGGCAGCGCATCCCACGATGCCATCGACCAGCTCTCCGCCCACCCCGACTTCGCCATCCTCAACTACGCACGCACCGATCTCTCGCCCGACATCCCCGGCACCTTCGGCATGGAGGCCCTCACCGGCAAAAACGCGCCCCAGGCTCTCGTCGACGCCATCAACCCCGTCCTGCACGTCGCGAAGGAAAGCTCCCCCAGCTTCATCTATGCCACCGAGCACGACGAAAAGGTGAACTCCCTCAACGCGACCTCCTTCTTCAACGCGCTCCAGAAAGCCGGCGTCCCAGCCGAGCTCCACGTCTTCGAACTCGGCCCCCACGGCACCCACATGGGAGACGATCAGCCCAGGTACCCTGAGCTCGCCATCTACCCCCTGCTGCTCCAGCATTGGCTGGAATTGCATGGCTGGTTAACGATTTCGACAACACAAAATTGATCCTCCCTCCGCACAGCGCGACTCCCTGCGGATGGCGCATCCAAGCCCGCATGCATTCTGTCTGTCGGGCCCCTGAAGCAAATGTCCCCGAGGTGTATCTCGCGGACGAGCCACTCCTCTTCGTTCTTTCTCGGGAAAAGCAGCGCCGGACGCCCCGTCCAGCCTGCAGGCTCCGCGACATTGGCTCGAATCCCACCAGCACGGTGCTGGTCGTCTCAGTCTTCAGCGTCGTTCTGCTGGCGCTCTTCGGAACGGCTTTAACCATCCTGGGGTGGGATAGCCATCACCTCAGGTTGGGAGATCGGAACAGGCGCAAAGACGACATGGCCGCGGCCCTGCTCTACGGCGCTCATTAGCTCCATTCCCTGGTGCAGGCTTTTGCGCCCCGTCGGTCGGCACGACTTCAAATAGCCGCTAGCTGATCGACATCCCCCGCAAACCAGGAAGTGTCGTTGAACCGCTGAGGGGCGGTTTCATCCACCGGTAGCGCCCTTGGGCGTCGATCGTATCGCGAAGCGACAACAACGCATCCTACGACCATGGAGATCGAACAACTTCCCCCGAAACGCCCTAACTTCCTTCTGATCGTCGTTCTGTCCAGCGCCTTTATGCTGGTGGTCTTCGGTCTCGCGCTGGCATTCGTCCACTTCGACGGCCGCCATCTTCACTTTGGCGATAGACACAATAGAGACCAGGCGCACGCCATCCTCTTGCCACCACCCGCGCCGAGCTCTTACCGCGCCGCTCCCGTGTAGTACCCATCGCGTGTTTCGATCCACGGTTTGCTCTTGCCCGCTTCGCCGTTCAGCGTCAGCGTGATCTGGTGGTACCCGTCTTTCGCGGCCTCATCCGCCGGCGTAAAGCCCAGCCGATACTGCGAGCGCAGCTCTTCGCCGATCTCCGCATAGATCGATTCCACCGTGTCCTTCTTGCTCACCTCGAACACCCGCCCGCCGGTCTCACCGCAAAGCCGCTCCAGCACCTTCCGGCCATCGACGTTCGGCTTGTAGCCCCCGCCACCGCCGCCCGGGTTGTTGCCCCCGTTCGGATTGTTCCCGCCATTCGGGTTGTTACCTCCCCCACCGCCTCCGGGATAGCCACCACCCCCCGGATACCCACCGCCGCCGGGATAGCCCCCGCCACCGCCGCCCGGCCAGCCACCACCGCCGCGCCGGCCGCCGCCATTCCCCGGCCCGCGATTCTGGTCGCGATGCTGCTCGCCCTTGTAATAGATCGCGTACACCACCGTGTCCGCGCGTTGCGCCGCCTCAATGGCATCCGTCAGCGACTCCTTGCTGCCGTTATCCGCCCCATCCGTCAGCAGGATGATCGCCTTCCGCCCCTTCTGGTTCGCGGTCACCTCGTCGCTGGCCAGGTACACCGCGTCGTACAGCGCCGTTCCATTGCCATGCGCTCGCCGCCCCTCGCGATCCACGCTGGTATCTTCCTGCGTCTTGAACGTCGAGCTCTCGGTCCCCAGCTCCCGCAGCGACGCCGCCAGCTGCGGCACCGAGTCCGTCACATCGTTCAGCATCTCGATCTGGTGCGCAAACTGGATGACAAACGCCTTGTCCGCTGGCCGGCTGCCCTTGCCGTCTTGGCTGGCCTTAGCCGGCTGCAGCATGTTCTGCAGAAAGCTCTGGCTCGCCTTGCGCTCGTCGTCCAGGTGCTCCTGCATGCTCCGCGAAGCATCCGCCACCAACCCCAGCGTCAGCGGAACATCCGTGTCATGGTCGAAGTACCGGATCGCCTGCGGCTTGCCCGTCACCTGCAGCGCAAAATCAGCCTGCGTCAGGTTCTTCTCGATCGCGCCCTTCTTGTCCCGCACCACCACCGGAACCACCACCAGCTTCGCCTCCACCGTAATGGTCGAAACCGGCGCCTCCGGCTTCTTCACAAGGACGGGCTTATCGCCCTGCTGGGCCTGCAACGAGGCCGCAACGAGCATGAACCCCGCGCAGCCGAAGACGATCCTGTTCATCCGCATATCCACGTAGACGAGTCTAGGTCCAGAGCTGTTTCGGGGCGTCCGGCAAACATCGCCGCCTCGCTGTCAAGTCCACCGCCCAGCCCATGACCGCGTAACTCCCACATACCATGGAGCCCCAGCCTCCCGCCCGCCTGGCAGAGTGACGGCCGACCGCTCGATACAATCAAAGCAGCGGCCACGCCGAGGAAACTCGAAACTCCAGGCTCAAGCCTCAAAACTCGATCGAGATTTCTCCTCCGACCGAGGCCCTCTATAGCCACGGGATTGCAGAACGGATAAACGGAGAACGCCGAACCTGAAGTCCACCCTCAAAGTCTCTGTTTCGAAGACTTTACGCCAAACAGGGGGAGGGGGGGTACCACCCTACTCGTCGTTCTCTCGTAGCTTCGCCAGCACTCCGAAGTCCTCGAGCGTGGTCGTATCGCCCTTCACCTCGCCAGTCGTCGCCAGTTCGCGCAGCAGCCGCCGCATGATCTTCCCCGAGCGCGTCTTGGGCAGCATCTGTGTGAAGCGCAGATCGTCCGGCCGGGCCAAGGCACCGATCTCCTTCGCCACCCACTTGCGCAGCTCCTGCCGCAGCTCCTCGGTGGGCTCATTGCCTTCGTCCAGCGTGACGAACGCAGCAATCGCCTGCCCCTTCAGATCATCCGGCCGCCCCACCACCGCGGCCTCCGCCACCTTGGGGTGCGCCACCAGCGCGCTCTCGATCTCCATCGTCCCCAGCCGATGCCCGCTCACGTTGATCACGTCGTCGACTCGGCCCATCAGCCAGTAGTAACCGTCGGCATCCCACCGCGCGCCATCGCCAGTGAAGTAGATGCCCTTGCCGTCGTGCCCCATCACTTCGGAGAAATAGGTCTGCACGTAACGCTCATGATCGCCCCAGATGGTCCGCGCGATCGATGGCCACGGTTTGCGGATCACCAGCAAGCCACCCTGCCCCAGTGGCACCGCTTCGCCTTCCTTGGTGACAACCTCAGGCTCGACGCCGAAGAACGGCCGCGTCGCCGAACCCGGCTTCGTCGGAACCGCGCCCGGCACAGGAGCAATCAGGATCGCTCCCGTCTCCGTCTGCCACCAAGTGTCGACGATCGGGCAGCGTTCCTTGCCGATCTCGCGGTGATACCACATCCACGCCTCGGGATTGATCGGCTCGCCCACCGTCCCCAGCAGCCGCAGCGAGCTCAGATCGTGCTTCTTCACCCAGTCGTCGCCCCACTTGATGAACGCCCGGATCGCCGTCGGCGCGGTGTAGAAGACACTCACCTTGTGGTCGTCGATGATCTGCCAGAAACGGTCGTTCGCCGGGAAGTTCGGCGCGCCCTCGTACATCAGCACCGTCGCGCCATTCTGCAGCGGGCCGTAGACCACGTAGCTGTGCCCGGTCACCCAGCCGATATCGGCCGTGCACCAGTACACATCCTCCTCGCGCAGGTCGAAGATGATCTTCGACGTCAGGTACGTCTGCACCGAGTAGCCGCCTGTCGTATGGACGAGACCCTTGGGTTTCCCCGTCGTCCCGCTCGTGTACAGGATGTACAGCGAGTCCTCGGCATCCATCGGCTCCGCCGGACACTCGGCCGCGACCTTCGCCATCTCCACGTGCCACCACACATCGCGCCCCGGAGTCATGCTCACGCCCGACGCGGCATGCGGCGCCCGCTGATACACCACCACCCGCCGCACCCCCGGGCACTTCACCAACGCCTCATCGACGATCTGCTTCAGCTTTATCTCGCCGCCGCGGCGGTAGCTGACGTCCTGAGTCACGATCACCTGGCAGTCCGAGTCGTTCACGCGGTCCGAGATCGCATGCGCCGCAAAGCCGCCGAAGATCACCGAGTGCACCGCGCCAATGCGCGCACAGCCCAGCAGCGCGATCGCCAGTTCGGGCCCCAGGCCCATGTAGATCGCAACCCGGTCGCCCTTCTTCACGCCCTGCGCCTTCAGCACGTTGGCGAAGCGCTGGACTTCCTCGTGGAGCTCGCCGTAGGTGATCCTGCGGACCTCTTTCGGCCTGCCATCCGCGTCGCAGAGCTCGCCTTCCCACAGCAGCGCGACCTTGTCCTTGCGCGCTCCCAGCGCGTGCCGGTCGACGCAGTTGTGGCTCAGGTTCAGCTTGCCGCCGATAAACCACTTGGCGTCCGCACCCGACCCGCTCAGCACCTCCGTCCAGGGCTGAAACCACTCCAGCTCGCCCGCCACTTTCGCCCAGAACGCCTCCGGATCGGCGATGCTCTCGGCATACAGGCGCTCGTACTCCTCCAGGCTGCCGACGTGCGCCTTCGCAGCAAACTCGGCCGGCGGCGGAAATACCCGGTCCTCCCGCATCAGCGACTCAAAATTCTGCGAAACGGCTTCAATCACGGGCTTTTCTGTGCTTTGGGAAGACAAGGGAAGCGTCCATCTCCGAAAAATATCTAAGAGCCACAAGGTACGTGAACCCGCGTACGACAGGCAACCACAAGACTGGCCACCTCTGTGTTCACGATCCAGGCTCCCAGCCTGACACAGTTTCTATAAGGGAATAGCCCGTCTGCATCAATCCGGCACACGTTGAAGTCCTGCGCTGCAACGCCGATAGGAACGCCCATGTACGACGCCTTCCTCGCTCTCTCCTTCGCCGCGATGATCTTCACCCCAGCGCTGGTCGCCTTCCGCATCAACCGCAACGTCGAATCCCACCTCGACTAACTGATTCGCCGAACTGCCCCCGTGTGCCCTGCGCGAGGGTGTGCCATTCTCAAAGTACGTATGAGCACGATGTTGGCGCCATTCTTCGGCTTCTTCCTGGGGTTCGTCTTCGGCGTTGGCTGCGCGCTCGCGGTGATGTACTCCATCTACCTCGGCGGGTACCGTGCTGCCGTTCGCGACGCCGCTTTGCCCGAGCCCCCCGAACGACTACTTAAGATTCGCTCCAAGCTGGCCGCCAAACCGCAGGCCAGGCCCTAGCCCTTCGCCGCAATCTCCGCACGCAGGGACCGCACCTCGGCCGAAAGCTCCTCGATCGCTTTCATGATGCTTGTCGAGTGGGCTTCCTCCAGCGTCGGGTGCAACCCTTTGACGTAAAAGGTCCCATTGGGCTCCAGCACGCAGATTTCCACCTCTGCGGGATCGGTAAACCCGTTCTTGTTCAGCACCGAATAGAGCTCCTCCATCGTCAGGGTCTCTTTTTTCAGTGCCTCCTCGTCGATCCTCCCGCGCTGCACCAGGGTCGTCGAGTGGCCCTCCAGGGCCTCGTTGATTTTGGGCGCGCTGTACAGAATTCGCATCAAAATCCAATTGATGGCCAGCAGTGAAAAGGCGCCCAGGATGCCGCCTGTCACGCTGTTGTCGTCACCGATGATGGCGTTTTGCACAGTATTCGAAAGGCTGAGCAACACCACCAGGTCGAAGGGGTTCAATTGAGCGAGTTCGCGCTTTCCAAACAGGCGGAGAAAGACGATCAGGCACAGATAGACCACCACCGGCCGCAGGATCTTCTCCAATACCGGAACGGGAAGGTGGAACATGTTGGCAGACAAGGTGTGTAGCAGCGTGGGTGACATTTTGCTCCTGTAGGATGCGCAAAACAGCGAAACCCGGAGGGCCGGGCGTCGATAGTGCCTTTACGGAATTGCTGCATTCTCAGACATTCTGGTCTCGAGGTGCATGAAATCAAAACAGAGGGTTGAAACCAACGTCCGGTAAAAACCGACCTACGGCACAGCCCGGAGGTGGGATTGTAGTACCCACTTGCGGCACGGTCCAATGGTACGGAACGGAAGAGTCGCATTCCGGTATTTATACGGGTTTTGCGCGTAATTCTGATATTGTTCTGGTAACTTCGTACGTTGCCGGGCCCTCAACGAAGAAAGCTAAAACCGCATGCCGAAGCCACTCCGCAGCGCAGATCCAAATCCGAAAAGCGTCCAGTTCTCCCACTTCGGCGTGCTCGATGATGGGACACGGAGCAAGGGCGCGTTCGCCACCTCCATCATCACCAATGGCATTGTGCTGTTCCTGCTGTTTCTCGTAGGCAGCGTGGTGACGAATGTCGTGGTCCCGAAGAAAGACACCAAGGACCTGACCTACGTGAAGGTGACAGAGCCACCACCTCCACCTCCGCCGCCACCACCGCCTCCGGTCAAGCTGCCGCCCGTCCCCAAGATGGTGGAGCGCAAGATTGAGATGCCGAAGCCCATCGAGCCTCCTCCGGAGATCAAGCCGATCGAGGTTCCGAAGCCCAAGCCTTTTGTCCCTGCTCCTGCGCCGCCCAAGGTCGTCAACCCTCCGCCGGCTCCGGTGAAGATCAACCTGGCCACCACGGCTGCCGCCGTCCCGAACCATGATGCGCACCCCTCGCCCGTCCGCCTGGGCGCAACCGATAACCCGCTGAAGCCACTCACCGGTCCCGCCGTCGCTCCCGTGAACTTCGGAAACCGCGGCGTTCCCGGCATGAGTGCCAGCAATACCGGCAACGGCCCTCATGCGGCGGCCGTGCAGCTCGGTAACGGCTGCCCCAACTGCACGAACATGAACGGCACGGATCACGGCAACGCCCACGTCGCCGGCGTCAAACTCGGCGTGCCCGGCGGCACTGGCCCCATGAACTCGACCAACTACGCCAACCGGCCGGTCAACGTTCAGCTGCAGGCCCAGCAAGCGCCGCCCGCCCAGCAGGTCACCCGGGCCGCTACCAATCCCGCCCAGGCAGTACCCACCACGATCTTCAAACCGCACGCAACGTACACCGACGAGGCACGGGCTCAGCACATCGAGGGCATCGTTCAGGTCCGCATCCGCGTCATGCCGGATGGCTCCGTGCAGGTCCTCGGTATTGTTCCTGGCCGTGGTCTCGGATATGGGCTCGACCAGTCGGCCGAAAACGCCGCTCGCGGCACACGTTTCAAGCCTGCCACCGACGCGCAGGGCCATCCCGTGCCGTGGGAGGGCATCGTTCAGTTCCAGTTCCAGCTGAGCTGATCGCCATTCTCATAAACCGCGTCTAACGAAAGCGATATCCTGTCATCACCCCGGAGAAACAACTCCGGGTTGTGACAGTCTGCCGATCCCCAGTCCCCCCTCGGCATGCTTGAACGGGTAGCCCCTCCCCGAAGGACACCCCCGCAACTTGAAGGAGCCTTACTCTCTATGACTCTCCGGACAAAGTTCACCACGGCTGTGGCGCTCGCTGCCGTGCTTGTGCCCGCAATGGGGGCTCACGCCTTCCCGATCCTCGGCAAGAAGAAGGTGCAGGAAGACCCCTACGCCCGCAAGCTCACCCCCGCCCAGAATGCGCTGGTCGATAAATCCATCGTCCGCGAGCAGCTCGTGGTCAAGACGCTCAAGGAGCGTCTGCCACTGGTCGAAACCTACATCCAGAAGATGAAGGCCGACCCGATCATGTTCCAGAGCCCCGAGTCCGATCTCCACATGCTCGGCCGCGTGAACTTCGGCAAGGTCATTGACGACAAGGCCTACGCCGAAGGCAAGGGAGTCGAAGAGAAGAAGACCGGCTTCATGGGCAAGTTCAAGCACTCGATGAGCTACATCACGGGGCTTTCGAACACCCTGCACCTGACCTTCCACCAGTCGGGCTTCGTGGCGATGCTGCTGGTCGATTCCAACAGCTATAGCCGCCAGACCTACACCTTCTCCTTCGTCCGCAACGAATTCCTGGGCACCGTCCCCACCGTCGTCTTCGACGTTCAGCCCACCAAGCACAATGCCTATGGCCGCTTCTTCGGCCGCATCTGGGTGGAGCGCAACGGCGGCAACATCGTCCGCTTCGATGGCGACTTCGCCGGCTCCGACGCCGACCGCCGTGAGTTCTACCACTTCGATTCCTGGCGCACCAATGTGCAGGAGGGCCTCTGGCTCCCCACCGCCGTCTACATCGAAGAGACCGACCCGAAGAGCCCAAACCATGTGCTGAACTTCCGCGCCATCAACCACATCTGGGGCTACCAGCTGCGCGTTCCTGAGAACGCGGGCGAGAACGAGTCCGAGACTGTGATTGGCGCGAACGACGAGAGCAACCAGGCCAATGACCTGAGCCCGCTCGGCGCGCAGCGCGAGTGGGTCCAGCAGGCCGAGGACAACGTCATCGAGCGGCTCTACACCGCCGGACTCATCGACGCCCGCTCGCCCTTCGACAAGACGCTGGAGGACCTCGCCAACAACATCCTCGTCTACAACAACATCCAGACCTCCCGCCCGCTGCGTGTGCGCACCCTGCTCACCGAGCCATTGGAATCCGTCTCCATCGGCAACACGATCCTGATCTCCAAGAGCCTGATCGACACCACTGCCGTGCCCACCTCGGACGGCGCCCAGCAGATGGGCAATCTCAATGCCGTGCTCGCTTTCCAGATCGCGCACATCATCCTCGGTCACCGCATCGACACCAAGTACGCGTTCTCCGACCGCCTGATGTTCCCGCCCGAGTCCGCCTTCCAGCGCCTCCCGATGGGCCACACCGAGAAGGACAACGCCGAGGCCGCCAAGGAAGCCATGAAGCTTCTGGGCGCCAAGGAGCTCGCCGACGGAGCGCCGTATTTCGGCCTCTACCTGCAGCAGCTCCAGGCTCGCCAGAAGGGTCTCAAGGCTCTCGACACCCCGCAACTGGGCGATTCGCTGGTCAAGTCCGATGGCACCTTCTGGATGCAGGAGCTCGTTGCCAAGGGCCCCAAGCTGGCCAACAACGACCTCAAGCAGGTCGCCGCCGAGCCCCTCGGCCAGTTCCTCCGCTTCGATCCCTGGACCGACCAGGTGATCCAGATGCACACCTCGTACGAGCCTCTGCTGAGCGCCCGCGACAAGATGCCGTTTGAGATCACGCCGGTCTACATGAAGCTCACCTACTGGCAGCCGCCCGCTGCTCCCGTAGCAGCACCCACCGCAGCGGCACCGGCAGCGGCAGGACAGCCGATCGATGCCACCGGCGCAGGTGCACCTCCTGCCGGCCAGCCAATCGACGCAACCGCTCCCGCAACGGCTGCCCCGGCTCCGGCTGGCACCACCGGCGCTCCTGTGCCACCACAGGGCGCCGCCCCGGCGACAGGCACCTCCACCCCTCCGCCTCCGCAACAGTAACGCCGCGGATACCAACGACAGCGCCCCGTGATTCGCAAGAACACGGGGCGCTTCTGTCAGAAGCCCGGATTCAGCACTCCGAACCCGATACGTTCCAGCTCTCGTCCCACACTACGAACACCAGACAATGTTCCAAACCGTGCCCCAAGGCGCTGACAGCGAACGCCTTTTCAGTTAGATTGCAAGCGGGACAAGTCGCCGCGAAGGTCCAGCGTGAACTCATGTCGCGGTCTCAACGATGCTACCGTTCCTGACGATAGGGACCCCTGGGAGATCCTGAAGTGAAGCGCATTCTCACTGCCCTGCTGTTGAGCTTCAGCACCGCAGCCCTCCTGGGCCAGGCCGGAAGCACCGCCAGCCGCAAGCTCGACCTCCAGGTCGGCGGCGGCTATTCCAATGCAAGTTCGGACTACACCACCAATCGCATCCGCGGCTACATGTTCTACGCCGACGCAGACTTCATGCGCCACATTGGTGTGGAGCTGAACTTCCACCAGCTCAACGACCCGCAGAGCTCGCTTTATGAGCGGACCTACGAAGCCGGCGCGCGCTACTTCCGCGACTACGGCCGCTTCCGCCCCTACGTCAAGGGTCTCTACGGCCGCAGCGTCTTCAACTCGCCGGTGTACGACTACTACGTCCCCGTTACCTGCACGGTGGCGTCGATCACCACCACCTGCACCTACCAGATCGTCCAGACCAACTTCAACCTCGCCTACAACATGGCGGTGGCTGGCGGCGGCGTCGACATCTCCATCCTCCCGAGGGTGAACGTGCGCGTGGACTACGAGTACCAGAGGTGGTTTTCAGGCTCCGGACTGAGCAACGGCCTGACCCCGCAGATCCTCTCCGTGGGCGCAGCCTATCACTTCCCTCCGGGCCGCCCCGTCGGCTACACGCACTAACGCCAGCTCCTCAAACGAAAGATCGCGCGACTCGAGCCATCCAGCGCACGTCTCTAAAGGAGCATGATGCTCGCGCCCGGGATCGCCTCCGAAGCCTCGAACCTCGCAGCATTCGCGGCACGGACGCCGCATGACGCCCTGCGATTCTTCTTTCACCTCGGACTCGTCGGACTCTTCTTCATCTCCGCCGTCGATAGCTCCTTTGTCCCGCTGCCCATCCCCGGCGTCACCGACATCATGATCATCTTCTATGCCGCCGGCAAGGAGAACGTCGTGCTGCTGGTGCTCATTGCCACGCTGGGCTCAGCCACGGGAGGTTTCATCTCCCACGCCGTGGGGCAGGCCGGAGGCATGGCTTTCCTCGAAAAGCATGTGCCCAGGCGTATCCTCAAGCGGGTCACGTCGTGGATGGAGGGCCACGCGATCCTCGCGGTCTCGCTCCCTGCTCTGCTTCCGCCACCCATGCCGCTCTCGCCCTTCGTCCTCGCTGCGGGTGCAGTCCGCATGAAGCGCAAGAAATTCATGATCGCCTTCACGTTCAGCCGCCTGGTCCGGCACTCCATCGCCGCCTGGCTGGGCGTGCACTACGGCCGCGCCGTACTGCGCTTCTGGAGACACTTCTCCGCGCAATGGGGAACACCCATTCTCATCGGCCTGTGGAGCTTCATCCTGATCTTCACTGCAATTGCGATCTGGAGACTCTGGAAGACCTCCAAGGCCGTCGAGATGCACCCGACCGCCTAAGACCGGCTGCAGTCTTCTCCCACAGTGCTTCACCGCGCATCGCGACGTCCTCCCTTGTCCTTCTTCTGAGCCTTCTCCAGCTTGTCGAGCTCTCGCAGCGTCTGCTCGCACCAGCTCTTTGTCGCCGCGGCCTGCGCTCTGCCAAACTCCAACGTCATCAGCCAGTAGGGAGCCCCGCCGTGCGTCGCCGTCCTGGCCGCAAGCTCTCTCTCGCTCCGCACGAAGTCAGCCAGCTCCCGATTCGCGATTGCCAATCGCTGCTCCACCGCCGCGCGCATCGCGCCCTTCGGAGCCTTCTCGCCGAAGAATAGCTTCAGCAGCAGCTCCTCGCGGCGGACCTGCAGGCCGCAAGGCTCGCCGAGCCACTCGCGCAGCCGTGTCTTGCCCGCTGCCGTGATCCTGTACTCCTTGCGCAGCCGCTGCCCCTCCGGCTGATGCTCGCGCATCGTCACCAGACCCTCGTCGCTCAGCTTCTTCAACGCCGGATAGATCTGTCCGAAGCTCTCGCTCCAGAAGGTCGCCGTCGAACCCTCGATCTTCTGCCGGATGTCATAACCCGACATCGGCCCCAGGCTCAGCCAGCCGAGCACGGTTTCGGCTGTGGTGGAGCGGACAGGCAGCGGCACCTCCGTGCGCCCTTGCTTGGACTCTGTCGCGTCGCTGGCGCTCCGCTTCATCGGCATGAGAGAGAAAAATAACTATCTGCCAGATACGTGTCAAGCAGATCGCTCCGCTCCGGCCCAGAACACAGCCTCGCGGCGCACCTCGTCCTTGCCCTGCAATGCCCGCCACACTCTGCTAAACTGAATCAGTGCCGGGTCCTACGCGACGCGATCCCGCCAACCCCGCCAGGTCCGGAAGGAAGCAACGGTAACGGGCCATTGCGGGCGCAGTAGGGTAACCCGGTACATTTTCCTCTTCCCCCTCTACAATTGGTTCGTTCCCACTTCGAGGCGTTTTCGCTATCGAGAGATTGCTCGCGTCACCCCCCATCGCCTCGTCCCGCGACGCCATCCGCGCCTTCTCTCAGCTAAGATTTCTAATGGTGTCCGTGGAGGGTCCCAAGCTTTGAGTCTCACCCTGCAGCCTCGCAAGACCGTGCGCGCAAAGATCTCGTCAGTCGGAACTTACGTCCCACCCCGTCTGCTGACCAACGCCGACCTCGAGAAGATGGTCGAGACCAACGATCAGTGGATCGTCGAGCGCACCGGAATCAAGCAGCGCCATATCGTCGATAAGGGAGTCGCCACCAGCGACCTCGCCGTGGAAGCCGCCAAGGACTGCCTCGCCAGGCGCGGCATCGAGGGCAGCGAGATCGAAGCGATCATCGTCGGCACCGTCACGCCCGATATGTTCTTCCCCGCCACCGCCTGCCTCGTGCAAACCCGCATTGGAGCCATCGGAGCCTGGGGCTTCGACCTCTCCGCCGCCTGCTCGGGCTTCATCTACGCCCTGCAGATGGGCGCCAAGCTCATCGAGAGCGGAGCCCACAAGAAGGTGATGGTCATCGGCGCCGACGTGATGAGTTCCATCCTCGACTACACCGACCGCACCACCTGCATCCTCTTCGGCGATGGCGCCGGCGCTGTGCTCCTCGAGCCCTGCGAAGAGGGCGAGGTCGGCCTGGTCGACTTCCTCCATGAAGTCGACGGCACGGGGGCGCAGTCGCTCTACATGCCTGCTGGCGGCAGCGCGCTGCCCGCCAGCCACGAGAGCGTCGACGGCCGCAAGCACTTCGTGCATCAGTCCGGAGGAGCCGTCTTCAAGGTGGCCACCCGCAAGATGGCCGAACTCTCCGAAGAGGTGCTGCGCCGCAACCAGCTCACCGCCGCCGACATCAAGCTCCTCATCCCGCACCAGGCCAATCGCCGCATTATCACCGCCACCGCCGAACGACTTGGGATGCCTGAGGACAAAGTCCTCATCAACATCGACGAGTACGGCAACACCACCGGAGCCACCATCCCGCTGGCCATGCACACCGCGCTCGAGCGCAAGCTGCTCAACAAGGGTGATCTCGTGCTGCTTGCCTCCTTCGGCGGCGGCTACACCATCGGCGCCACGCTGCTGCGCTGGGAGTTCTAAGCACTGCCGCAATCCATCACGCACGGCGGAGCTTCGGCTCCGCCGTTGCTTTTGCAACTCAGGCCAGCCCCATCATCCGCACAATCGCCAGCGCATTCGTCGTCTGATTGATCCCCGGCTTGAGCTTGTAATCGAAGCCCAGCGGATCGTTCTCGTCCGGACTGGCCATGTGCACATTCACCCCATGCAGCCCCGGCAGGTCCGCAATCGCGGTCAGCGTGAGATCGTGCGTGGAGATCGCGCCCACCGCGTTCGCTTCCACCAGCGCCCGCAGCACGCTCTCCGCCGCAGCCCTGCGGTCAAGCGAGTTCGTGCCCGCAAGAATCTCGTCGATAAGAAACAGAGTGCGACCCGGCTGACTGCGCGCCAGGTCCACAATCGCCCGCAGCCGCTCGACCTCTGCCAGGAACTTCGACTTGCCTTCACTCAGCGAATCATTCAGGCTCAGCGATGCCCCCACGCTATCGAGCCCCAGCCGCAACGATTGCGCCGCCACCGGCGCTCCCCCCAGCGCCAGCACCATGCTCGCCCCGATGGCCCGCAGCAGCGTCGACTTCCCGGCCATGTTCGAGCCCGAGATCAGCAGAAACTGCGCTTCCGTCCCCAGCATCACGTCGTTCGCGACTGCTGCGGAACTCGCCAGCAGAGGATGCTTCATCGCTCGCGCCTCCAAGATAGGGTGCGCCCCATCGACGAGCTCGGGATACGCATTCTCCTCATGCTCGGCCGCATAGTTCCCCACCGCGACCAACGCCTCGAAGTCCGCCCACGCCTCGATCCATCGCCGCATCGGCTCGCCGAACTCCGCACGCCACTGCTCCAGCGCAATCGCCGCGTGTGTACCGAGGCAGAAGATGAGCGACAGCGTATAAAACCACTCCTTGGGCCGTTGCTCCACGATGGTGAGCCAGCGCTCCAGCCGTGCCAGCGCCTTATCCTCGCCCATGGCTTGCTGCTGCAGGCCGCATAACAGCGCGCTCGAGAACTGCTGGGAGCGCAACAACCGCAGCCCCTCGCGCAGAATCGCCGTCTGCCCAAACAGTCGTTGCGCTGACTCCAGCTCGCGATTGACGGCGGTCCTCAGCCTCAGGCAAAGCAACGCCTGCAGCCCGATCAGCACCGCAAGGTTACGCATCAGCAGGTGGCCGTCGAAGTGCAACGCAAGGCCGCCAAGGCTCATCGCAATCCCACTCAGTGTGATCGCAAGCAGCACCCAGCGCAGCCACACAGCAGTCCCACTGCGCTCCCGACCCAGCCACTCCTCGAGACTCTCCGCCGGCACATCCTCGAACTTCGATCGCCCAATCAGCGCCACGCGCTCGCGCAGGTCTGTATCCTGCGAAAGCTCCCGCACAGCCTCCTGCCGCTCCCGAGCCATCGCCGTCGTCGCCGGATCCAACAACAACTTCGCCAACCCACGCTGCCCTACCGTCGTCCGCGTCGTGGCCATCCGGTCGAACAGCGAGTCCTTGCCCAACACGTTCAGGTCATCCTGAAAGAGATGGCCCTCCCGCGCAAACGCCTCGCCCGTGAATCCAGAGTTTGGCTGCTCGCCGCTGACTCGCGCCAGAGCCTTCTCATAGAGCGACACCCTGCGCCACGCCACCTCGCTTCGTCCGCGCTGATACAGCGTTGCAACCAGCGCCGCCAGCGATCCCACCGCACCCGTCGCGAACCACTCCCACGCCAGCCCATGCTTCATCGAGTCGATGACGAGGAGCACCGTCGCCAACACACATACAAGAAAGATCCCCTGGGCCTGCTGCATGCGCAACCGCGCGCGATCGAACGCCGCTCTCGCATCACCCTCGCGACGCCGATACTCTTCGGCCACATTCCGAATCATGGATCGAGCATAGCCTGCCTCGTTTGCTCCTGCGCCCCGCGCCAGCGTACCCTGTGGCCGATGCGTACATTCATCGCCACCGCCCTGCTGCTGCCCGCCGCGTTGTTTACCTCCGTCCAAGCGCAGGACGTCCACGTGAAGGTCGACCCCCACGGCCCCGGGTCCACCGCCTCGACCACCGACTACACCACCATCCAGCAGGCGCTCGATCACGCGCCCGACGCACCGCATGGCCGCATCTACATCGAGATCGTCCCCGGCACCTATCGCGAGCGCATCCACGTCACGCAGAACCGCCCCCGCATCACGCTGCTCGGCAAGGGCGCAAAGCCCGAGGACGTCGTCATCGTCGCCAGCCAGAACGCGAAGATGGCCGGCGGCACCTTCTTTACCGAGACCGCCGAGATCAACGGCGACAACTTCGAGGCCGACAACGTCACCTTCCAGAACGATGCCGGACCCACAGGACAGGCCGTGGCCCTCTCCGTCCGTTCGGACCGCGCCGTCTTCAAGCACTGCCGCTTCCTTGGCGATCAGGACACGCTCTTCGCCGATTGGGGCCGCCAGTACTACGTCGACAGCTTCATCCAGGGCGGCGTCGACTTCATCTTCGGCAACGCGACCGCCGTCTTCGAGCGCGACACCATCAGCGAGATTCGCAACGGCCAGATCACCGCGCAATCCCGCACCATGGAGGAGCAGACCTCCGGCTACGTCATCGATCACTCGACCATCACGCACGATCCCCTGCCGCCTCCCCCAGGCAAGCAGGCCCAGGAAGGCTTCGGCCTCGGCCGCCCCTGGCGCGACTACTCCCGCGTCGTCGTGATGAACTCCACGCTGCCCGCGGACCTCAGCCCCGCCGGCTGGTCGCTATGGAACCGAGGCGATACTTCCACCAAGGCCTTCTACGCCGAGTACAACAACAACGGTCCCGGCTGGAAGCCTAAGGAGCGCGCCTCGTGGGTGCACATCCTCGATGCCAAGCAGGCTGCGGCCTTCACCGCGCGCGTGTTCCTCGCCAGGCCCAGCGCCGATGGCCGCTCCATGCCTCGGCGCTGGGATCCCATCGCTGAGGCCGCCCGGCTACCTTAGCCGGCGTCCTACAATGGTCGGTGCATAGGAGAGCATCGATGTCCCCCAAGCTGTTCCACCTCGCCACATCTCTCGTCCTCGCCGCCTTCCTCTCTCCCGCGTTGGCTTTCGCACAGCATCCGGCCGGGGTTCAGCTTCAGGACATCGACCACTCCGTGAGGCCCGGCGATGATTTCTACCTCTATGCGAACGGCGAGTGGCAGAAGCGCACCGAGATTCCCGCCGACCGCACCGGCGTGGGCGCATTCACCATCGTGGGGGACAAGACCGACGCGCAGCTCAAGGAGATCTTCGCGGACCTCGCGAAGAACCCAGGCGCTCCCGGCTCCGATACCCACAAGGTCGCGGACCTCTACGCCAGCTACATCGACGAAGCCGCCATCGAGCGCAACGGCCTCGCAAACTTCAAGCCAAAGTTTGCCGCGATCGAATCCATCAAAACCCGCGCCGAGCTTGCCCATGCTCTCGGCCTGAGCCTGCGCGCCGATACCGACGCCCTCAACAACACCAACTTCCATACCCAAAACCTCTTCGGCCTATGGGTCGCGCCGGGCTTCAACGATCCCGACCACTACGCTCCCTACCTGATGCAGGGCGGCACCGCGCTCTCTTCACGCGACTACTACCTCTCCGACTCCGCCAAGATGAAGACCGTCCGCGAAGCCTACGTGAAGCACATCGCAAAGGCCTTCGAGCTCGCAGGCTTCAACGATGCAGACGCCCGCGCCGCGCGCGTGCTGGCGCTCGAGACCGCCATTGCGAAGGCCCAGATCTCGCTCGCCGACTCCGAAGACATCAAGAAGGCCAACAATCTCTGGAACGCCTCCGACTTCGCGAGCAAGGCTCCCGGCCTCGACTGGAAGATCTTCTTCGCTGCTGCCGACCTCGGCTCGCAGAAGCAGTTCTACGTGTGGCAGCCCACCGCCATCGCCGGCGAGTCCGCGCTCGTTGCGTCCGAGCCCATCGAAGCCTGGAAGGATCTCCTCCTGCTGCACCTGATCGACGCGCATGCCGTCGGCCTCTCGAAGGCGCTGGCCGAAGAGCGCTTCGCGTTCTATGGCACCGTGCTTACCGGGGCGCCCCAGCAGCGGCCGCGCGAGCAGCGCGCCGTCACCTTCGCCAACAATGACATGGGCGACGCTGTCGGCCAGATCTACGCCAGGCGCTACTTCTCGCCTGAAGCGAAGCAGCGGGCGCAGGTGATGGTCGCGAACCTCCTCGCCGCCTTCCACCAGCGGCTGGAAAAGCTCGACTGGATGACCCCCGCAACCAAGACGGAAGCCATCAAAAAGCTCGATGCCCTGAAGGTCGGCGTCGGCTATCCCGATCACTGGCGCACCTACGCCGGGCTAGAGGTGAAGCCCGACGACCTCGCCGGCAACACCTTCCGCGCCGTCCTGTTCGACTACCACTACCAGCTCTCCCGCATCGGCAAGCCCGTCGACCGCGCTGAGTGGTGCATGGAGCCGCAGCTGGTCAACGCCGTCAACCTTCCACTCGACAACGGCCTCAACTTCCCCGCCGCCATCCTGCAGCCTCCCTTCTTCGACCCCAACGCTCCCGACGCCTCCAACTACGGTGCCATCGGCACGGTCATCGGCCACGAGATCTCGCACACCTTCGACTCCGAGGGAGCCGACTTCGACTCCACCGGCAAGGTGCGCGACTGGTGGACGCCCGCCGACTTCGCCCACTTCAAGCAGGTCACCGACGCACTCGCCGCGCAGTTCGACGGCTACGAGCCCTTCCCCGGCGTGCACGTCAACGGCCGTCAGACCCTGGGCGAAGACATCGCCGACCTCGGCGGCGTAGCTGCCTCCTACGACGCCTTCCACGCCGCGCAGAAGGGCAAGCCCGCGCCCGTGATTGATGGCCTCACGGCCGACCAGCAGTTCTTTCTCGCCTTCGGCCAGATCTGGCGCACGAAGATGCGCGAGGCCACCGAGCGCTCCCGTATCCTTACCGACCCGCACGCCCCGGGCGAGTACCGCGCCGAGACCGTGCGCAACTTCGACGCCTGGTACAAAGCCTTCGACGTCCAGCCCGGCGAAAAGCTCTACCTCACACCCGAGCAGCGCGTGCACATCTGGTAGGCTCTCAGCATCAAGTAACCCGAAGCGAGGACGCATGGAGAATCCAACCCGGATGGCTTCGTTCCATGTCGCAGCGGCAGCCGTCTTGCTGAACCTCGGACTTCAGGCAGCATGCGGTCAGCAGTTGCCTGCCGCACCACCGGCTCTGTCGGTGAACCAGCAGGCCCTGCCAGACGCTCCTTCTGCCTCGAGCTCGCCACAGCCCGCACCTGCAGCTGATGCCCCAGCCCAGTTCTCGTCCTCCGAGCCCGAGGTACCCAGACCTCACATCGATCCGGGTCCCAACGGAGAGATCACGGTACTGGAAGACACGCTGATCCGTGTGCGGACAGACCAGCCCGTCAGCAGCCGCTACTCCAAAGACGGCCAGCCCGTTACGTTCACGCTGGACGAGGATGTGACCGTCAATGACGCCGTGGTGATCCCTCGCGGCGCGACGGTGCACGGCGAGATACTCGGCGTGAAGAAGTCAGGTGTTCTCACCGGAACTCCGGAGCTGACGTTGGAGCTGGTCTCGCTCGATCTCGGCGGCAAGAGCTATGCCCTCCACACCTATCAGTTTCGTGTCGAGGGCGCGACCAAGACCAAGCCCACGGAGGCCAAGGTCAAGGGTGGTGCAGTCGTCGGCGCCCTCGTTGGAGGTGTCTTCGCCGGCAGCGCTAAAGGGGTGACCACAGCGACAGGTAAACTCGCCGGCGCGGGAGCGGGTGCAGCCGTGGGTGCCGGGCTAGGAGCTCTGACGTCAGCGGCAACCCCTGGGCCATCGCTCACCCTGCCGGCAGAATCGCAGATGGACTTCTATCTCGCCTCCCCCATCAGCGTGCTGCCTGTAAGTGCCGCGGAAGCCGCACGCGTCGCGCGCAGAGTCCGTCCCGGCGACCCGGTTCTGTACGTACGTGGAGAAACACCTTAGCCCCTGCGAAGTCAGTTCTCCGGCAAAGCTCGCACACACCGACCAGCTGTACCACAGCTGGCGGCCGTTACACTCAAAGGCAGCATGCCGCACCATCACCTCGCAGCGATCAAACTCGGTAGCGATCCCGTAGGACCCCTGCCGCCGGCCAGTTTCCATCGCACGCTGGAGACCTGGCTCTACTGCCCCAAGTGCGAAGCGGCCTACTCGCTCCTAGCGCCCTACGACTGGACAATGGAGCGCCACTTCGAGGACGAGTCCCGCCGCTACATCATGCTCCTGCAGCGCGCCATCACCCGCGGCCACGGCGCCGGCCACCGGATCACCCATTTCGACACCAACGGCGTCGCCGTCACCGCCCACAGCAAAGGCGAGCCCATCGAGCTGCCTCCGCTACCTCGTCACATCATGTAGACACGGAAGGCCTTGCCCGGAGGGGCTTCCCGGGGCCAACCTGCCTTAGCGGCGACTGGTAAGATAACAGCAGTGAGTATCTCCTCCACGGCCGGAATCCCCGCCGCTCCCGAGACTGACATCCTGAACCACAAAATGCCCGAGACCCCTCGGGTGGGATTCGTCTCGCTCGGCTGCCCCAAGAACCTCGTTGACTCTGAGGTCATGATGGGCCTCGTCCACTCGGCAGGTGCCGAGCTGACGCCCCGCGCCGAGGATGCCGACATCCTCATCGTCAACACCTGCAGCTTCATCGACTCTGCCAAGCAGGAGTCCGTCGACACCATCCTCGAGATGGTGCAGCACAAGATCGCCAACGGCGGCCGCGCCAAGCGCCTCATCGTCGCCGGCTGCCTCGTCGAGCGTTACCGCGACGAGATCCGCAAGAACATCCCCGAGGTCGATGCCGTCGTCGGCACCGGCGAGCTGGAAGCCATCCTTGAAGCCGCAGGCCTTCAGCGCCCTGCGCCGGTCGCAACCGACTCGCCCTTCGCGATCCTCTCCAGCGCCCAGATTGCCCGCCACGCCTCCGCGGTCAACCAGCACTCCCGCCCCGAGGGCGACGCGCCACAGCTAGTGCACAAGCACCACGCGCACTCTGGACCCTTGGCCCTGGACCCTGGCCCCTCATCCTCGCGCGCGGAAGGCGACCTCCGCGAGCAGCAGGGCCGCTTCTCCCGCGAAGGCTGGGACGGCGCCACTGCCGCCCTCCCCACTTACCTCTACACAGCCGAGACCCCGCGCATCCTCACCACGCCCCGCGCCTCCGCCTACATCAAGATCGCCGAGGGCTGCGATCATCCCTGCAGCTTCTGCATCATCCCGCAACTGCGCGGCAAGTTCCGCTCGCGCCCCATCGTCTCCATCGTCGCGGAGACCAAACAGCTCATCGCGCAGGGCGTCCGCGAGATCACCCTCATCGGCCAGGACACCACCTGCTTCGGCGAAGACCTCCCGCAGGACGCGATCACCGGCAAGCGTCCAGAACTCGCCGATCTGCTCGACGCTCTCGCCCCCATCGAAGGCCTCAAGTGGCTCCGCTTCCTCTACGCGTACCCGAACAAGATCACCACGCGCCTTCTCGAATCCATCGCCCGGCACGACAACGTCGCGAAGTACCTCGACGTTCCACTGCAGCATGCCAGCCCCGCAGTGCTCAAGCGCATGAAGCGCGGCGGCTCCGCTGATCGGTTCCTGCAGATCCTTGAGAAGGCCCGCGGTATCGTCCCGGATCTCACGCTGCGCACCAGCTTCATCGTCGGCTTCCCCGGCGAGACCGACGAAGACTTCGACGCGCTCACAGCCTTCGTCAAGGAAGCTCAATTCGATTGGCTCGGCGTCTTCTCCTACTCTGACGAAGAAGGCGCGAAGGCCTTCGATCTCGACCTGAAGGTCCCGCGCCGCACCATCGAGTCGCGCCGTCGCAAGCTCATGCGCCTGCAGCAGACCATCAGCCGCAAAAAGCGCAAGCAGTGGATCGGCCGCGAGATCGAAGTCCTCGTCGAAGGCCCCAGCGAAGAAACCGAACTCCTCTGGCAGGGCCGAGCGCTCAACATGGCGCCCGAAATCGACGGCAAGGTACTCATCAACGACTTCGGCCCCCACGAAGAACTCGTACCCGGAACCTTCTACCGCGCCCGCATCACTGAATCCCACGACTATGACGTCGTCGCGGAAATCGTGGAGTAGGTTCGTCCCGCGCGTCTGAGAAAGCCACATCCCGCCGCCGCACCTGGCGAATCTGCCTCAATCCGCGCCACGCCTCAACAGTTGGCGATGCGTTAAAATTGATCCTGTTATGGCAAAGACTCTTCCTTGCGCCACGTGCCGTAAATCCGTTGCCGCCGATTCCCACGACTTCCCCTTTTGCTCAGAGCGCTGCAAGCTCATCGATCTGGGCAAGTGGTGCTCCGGCGAATACACCATCTCGACCCCCATCTATGACCCCGAGGTCCTCGATGAGATCGAGCACGCCCGTCAGCAGGCCGGTCTCCTGCTCGAAGAGGACGAGCTGAGCCAGGTCCGCTGGAAGAACTGAGCCCTCCACGCAACGTGCACGTCCGCCACACCAAGTAAGCCAAGTCCACAGATGCAGAAAGGCCCCGACAGCAGCTCCTCGCAATGGGGCAGCTCCTTCGGGACCTTGGTGTCGTCAGAATCACGCGCCGTTCGGCTTACGTGTCCTGCATCTTGCATCCGCTATTGCGGCAATGGGAGCATTTTTCCTGTAGGTGCAATCCGGAGGCTCGACTCTAATGGGCGTTCCCCAATGAAACGCCACCAAACGCCACTTCCGGAATACCCAGCAACAGGGAAAAGGCTCTAGCTGCCCTGCGACATCGTCGTGTTGTAACCCACCTCGAACTGAGCGCGATAGTCGTCCTTCTCGCGGCTCGACTTCACGGGAGGGTTCTTGTACAGGTGCGACGTCTTCGCGCCGATCTGGCGGCCGGCGAGCTTATCGAGCTTGTAAGCCTCCACGCCGTCCTTGTACCCGATCGAGTTCTCGTCAGCCTTCACGGTCGACGTTGCGCTGTGGGTTTCTGCGGGGTTCTCGGCCAGCGACGGCATCGGTACGCTGGTCATCATCGCCACTGCGATCAGTGGTGTAAACATCATTGCTTTCTTCATACCATCCTCTACTTCGTGTGCAGCTTGTTACTACGTCATGACTACGTTGGCGGGGCAGAGTATCCCCAAAACCACGTGTGAACATACGCCTTCGCACGTAAAGATTGCAAGGCCTGTTGGTCGAAGATGTTTCATTCCGTGACACCCATCACAAAAATGAAACAACTATGCCCGGCCAAGATAGCCGGGCATAGATTCAAGTCTTCCATTTTCAATGTCTTGCATAGAATTAAACAAAATTCTCAATTTCTTCTAGAAATACTTTCTTCATGTGAAATTTCCGCTACGGGACAAGCCCGCGTTGCTTCAGCATGGGCGCGACACCGGGTTTGCCGCACAGCCAGCGTTCGTACATCGCACTAAGCTCTTCGCTGTTACCGCGCGAGAGCACCATGCTGCGGAACCGGTCGCCGTTGGCGCGCGTCAGCCCGCCGTGGTCCTCGAACCACTGGTAGGCGTCGTCGTCCAGCATCTCCGCCCACAGGTAGGCGTAGTAGCCGGCCGCGTAGCCGTTGCCCCAGATGTGCATGAAGTAGCTAGAGCGATAGCGCGGCGGCACGGTCTTCAGCGCCAGCTTCGTCTTCTCCAGCGCCATATGCTCGAACGCATCCACATCCGGAACCGGGTGGTCCGCTGGCAGCGTATGCCACTGCATGTCGAGCTCCGCAGCTGCCAACAACTCCGTCAGTGCATAGCCCTGGTTGAAGCCCGCCGATCGCTTGATCTTCGCCGCCAGTTCAGTGGGCATCGGTTGGCCCGTCTGGTAGTGGCGCGCAAAGTGTGTGAACACCTGCGGGTTCAGCGCCCAGTGCTCATTGAACTGCGATGGAAACTCCACAAAGTCACGCGGCACATTCGTGCCCGAAAGCGACGGATACGTGACGTTCGAGAACATGCCATGCAGCGCATGCCCGAACTCATGGAACATCGTCGTCACATCATCGAAGCTCAGCAACTGAGGCTGTCCCGGCGCAGCCTTCGCGAAGTTCGCCACGTTGAACACCACCGGCAGCGTGCCCAGCAGCTTCGACTGCCCCACGAACTGGTCCATCCACGCGCCACCGTTCTTGTTGTCGCGCTTGTAGTAGTCGCAGTAAAACAGCGCCAGCGGTTTGCCATCGACGTCGAAGACCTCGAAGACACGCACATCCGGGTTGTACACCGGGATATCATGCCGCTCCTTGAACGTGATGCCATACAGCTGCGTCGCCGCGTAGAAAACACCATCCTGCAGCACGCGATTGATCTCGAAGTACGGCTTCAGCTGGCTTTCGTCGAGGTCATACTTCGCCTTACGAACCTGCTCGCTGTAGAAATCCCAATCCCACGCCTCAAGCTGAAAGCCACCGTTCTGCGAGTCGATCAGCTTATGAATCTCCGCAGCCTCCGCATGAGCCTTCGCTGTCGCCGCGGGCACCAGGTCGTCCATGAACTTCAACGCCGCCTCAGGCGTCTTCGCCATCTGGTTCTCGAGCGTCCACGCCGCGTAGTTCTTCTTGCCCAGCAGCGCAGCCTTCTCGGCTCGCACCGCAGCCAACCGCGCCACCGTAGCTCGCGTGTCGTTCTCGCCACCACGCTCCGCGCGTGCCCACGAGTCGTTGAACAGCGCCGCACGAGTCGTGCGATTGCTCAACAGCGTCAGGTCCGGCTGCTGCGTCGTGTTCTGCAGCTGCACCACGTAGCCCGTGGTCTTGCGCTCCTTCGCTGCCAACTCCGCCGCATGAACTTGCTCTTCGCTGAGCCCCGCCAGCGCAGCCTTGTCGTTAGTCGCATACGCCGCTTCCTTCGTCGCCGCCAGCAGCTTGTTCACGAAGACGCTCGACAGCGTAGCTTCCTCTTCGTTCAGCTTCTTCAGCTTCACCTTGTCGGCTTCGCTGAGCTTCGCTCCCGCATGCACAAAGGCCAGGTAGGTCTGATCAAGCAACCGCGCTTGCTCGTCGTTCAACTGCAGCGACGCGTGCTCCTTGTACAGCGTCTCGACCCGCGCGAACAGCTTCGCATCCAGGTACAGCGCATCCGAGTGGGCCGCCAGCCGAGGCGCTTCAATCTCCTGCATCTTCTGCAGCATGGGATTGGTGTTCGCCGCGGCCAGTCCATTGAACACCGCGAGCACGCGGTTCAGCAGTGCGCCCGAACGCTCCAGCGCGACCAGCGTGTTGTCGAAGTCGGGAGTAGCCGAGTTATGCGCGATCTTCGTCCACTCGCGCCGCTGCTCGGCCATGCCCGCCTCAATCGCCGGCGGATAGTCGGCATCGTGAATGCGCGTAAAGTCCGGCGCCTGGAAGGGCAGCTTGCTCTCGGCATAAAAAGGGTTCTGCGGCCCGAACATCCTCGCCACGTCCTGCGGTTGCCCCGCCGCCACACTGGCCCCCAACGCCGCCGCCACTGCCACCGTTACCTCTGCCAACTTCAGCCTCCTCGATCCCCGCTGCCCCGCTGCCAAGCCCCAAGCCATCCAAGCCATGATGCGTGTGTATCTCCTGCCTCCAGTGTCAGGCCTTCGCAAGCAATTGACCAATCGCGATCCAGTGATAGCCGATCTGCGGCACCTCGTACAATCAGCCTGATGTCTTCCGCTCCTCCCATCTCTCCCACTCGAAAGACGCTCTGGGCGTGGACGCTGGGCACGTTCTTCGGCGCAGGCCTGCTGAAGCCCGGTCCCGGCACCTATGGCTCCGCCGCCGCCACGCTGCTCTGGTACTTTGCCGCCCGCGCCTTCGCTCCCGCGCCGCCGACGCTCACCATCGCAACCACTATCGCCGCGCTCATCATCACGCTCATCGGCATTCCCGCATCGACCATCGTTGCGCGTGAGTCCGGCCGCAAGGACCCCGGCTTCGTCGTCGTTGATGAAGCCGCCGGTGTCCTCGTCGCACTCATCGCCATCGCCCCCGACTGGAAGCACGCCGCCGTCAGCTTCCTGCTCTTCCGCGCCTTCGATATCGCCAAGCCCTGGCCGATCCGCAAACTCGAAGCCCTGCCCGAAGGCACCGGCATCATGCTCGACGACATCGGCGCGGGCCTCCTCGCACTCCTCTTTGCGCACCTGCTGGCCCGCTTCTACTAGCGGGGGGATTTGCAACACAGCCCGCAGGGATCTAGGATCTCGGCAATAGGATCACCGCAATGCCGCTCCTTCACCCCAGGCCCGACGCCCCGCATCTCGACCGGCTCACTCCGCGCGCCGCCATTCCCGGCGGCAGCTTCGAGGTCATCGGCTCGCACCTTCTTCCCGTCACCAACGACGGTCCGCAGCTGCCCGACGTCTTCTTCGGCGACATTCCCGCGAGCTTCGACATGGTTCGCCCCACCCGCGCGCTCGTGCGGGTTCCGGAAGGAGCCATCTCCTCGGACCTCATCGTCAAGCACAAGGGCCACGCCAGCAACGCGCTGCACGCCTCCGTCGGCGTGCCCATGGCCGAGGACCTGCACCTGGTCTCCAACCCTGCCGTCGATGCCGAAGGCAACGTCTTTGCCATGGTCAGCGGAGCTCGCGGCGACCGCACCCCCATTGCCATCTATAAGATCGCCGCCGACCTCCAGGTGCGCCCCTTCGCCCGCGAGCTCATGAACATCTCCGGACTCGCCTTCGATCGCGAGGGCAATCTCTTCGCCAGCTCCCGCGAGGAGGGCGCAGTCTATCGCCTCACGCCTGAAGGCGAAATCTCCGCCTGGGCCGAAGGCATGGGCGTAGCCACCGGCCTCGCCTTCGACGCCAAAGGGTCGCTCTACGTCGGCGACCGCTCCGGAACCATCTTCAAGATCGACGCCAGGCCCGAGTCCGACACGCGTGAGATCTTCGTCTTCGCCACGCTCGAGCCCTCGGTCGCCGCCTACCACCTGGCCTTCCGCTCCGACGGCAAGCTCTTCGTCAGCGCTCCCACGACCTCCTCCAACCAGCCCATCTACCAGATCGACCCCGACGGCAGCGTCAGCGTCTTCTTCCGCGGCCTCGGCCGGCCCCAGGGCATGGCCTTCGACGTCGAGGACAACCTCTACGTCGCCGCCTCGCTGCGCGGTCAGCGCGGCATAGTGCGCATCACCCCGCTAGGCGACGCCGAGCTAACCGTCAGTGGCAACGACCTCGTTGGCCTCTGCTTCCTCGAAGATGGCTGCGCCGCCCTCGCCACCAACAACACCCTCTTCCACGCCGACCTCGGCATCGAAGGCCGTTCGCTGATCTAGCCGCGAGCGCGTTCCATCTCCAACCTGGACACTGCGGCTTTGGCCTTTGCCTTTCTTGTTTGTCATCCCCGAAGGGGATCTGCTGTTACCTTTCCTGCCGTCATTCCCGCAAGAACCTGCCTCTGCCTTTCTTGTTGTCATTCCCGAAGGGAACTGCGTCTCCCACGCCCATCGCGGATAATGGAAGCAGTGAGCCTGCGCTCTCCATCCACCGCCATCTTCCGCCCGCCGACCCCGGCCGAAGCCGAGCTGGCCGGCCTGCGTGCGGAGCTCTCCCTGCTGCGCTCGACGCTGCTCGCCCGCGAGCGTGCGCTCGATGACCTTCGCTGCCATCTCATCAGCTTCGAAGGCCGCTACATCCGCCAGGTCGGCAAGCTCTATAAGCAGCTCGACGAGTGGGAGCGCCGCGTCACCGCGCTGCATCCCGAGCGCGAAGAGATCGTCCTCGACGAAGACGACGCGAACTCACACGAGGAAACCGTAGCGCCAGCCCCACGCAACCACCCCACTCCTCGCGATGCGAAACCCGCCCTCACCCTCCGTGCTCTCTTTCGCGAGCTCGCCCTGCGCATCCATCCCGACCACGCGCTCGACGCCGAGGATGAAGCCCGTCGCACCCGCCTCATGGCCCAGGCCAACGACGCCTTCCGCCGCAAAGACCTCCGCATCCTGCGCCGCATGCTGCATGGCTTCGATCCCGGCCACTCCGCGCTCTCGCATTCGGTCGAGGACGATCTCGCCGAGGCCCGCGAAGCCCTCGCGCAGACTCGTCACGACATCGCCGCCGCTGAAGCCGACCACACCGCTCTCGCCGCCTCTCAGCTCGCCGAACTCGAGCGCAATGCCATCGAAGCCGCCCTGCAGGGCCGCGACCTCCTCGCCGAAATGGCCGCTCGCGTCAAGGGCCGCATCGGCATGACCATGCGCCAGTACGACCTCGACCTCAGCCGCATCAAGCGGCCAGGCCACACCGTCTCCGTCGAGTCCCTGCTCACCGCGGAGACTCCACCCACTCGCCGCTAGAGCAAATCTCCTGTAGGTGTACAGGGAGGGTGAGACCTTGATGTCCGTTTTCCTAAAGAAAAACGGTACTGCACGCCCCATTCGACTTCACAGCAACAGGAGATTTGCTCTAACTTCCGAGCATCCGAGCCAGTATCATCGAAGACACGATCCTCATCCCGCTCCTCCACGAACACATGCTCGCAGAAATCATCGCCATCGGCTCCGAGATGCTCACCCCGCATCGTCAGGACACGAACTCGCTCTACCTCACCTCCGGCCTCAACGCGCTGGGGGTCAGCGTCGCGTTCAAGACCATCGTCGGCGACAACCGCCAGCACCTCACCGACGCGATCCGCATCGCGCTCGAGCGCGCGGACATCGTCGTGCTCTCAGGCGGCCTGGGGCCGACGGAAGACGACCTCACCCGCGAGTGCGTCGCCGAAGCTCTCGGCATCGGCCTGCATCGCGACGCCGACGTCATGCAGTCCCTGCAGGAGCGCTTTGCCGCCCGCCGCATGGCCATGCCCCCCAACAATCTCCGCCAGACCGAAGTCCTCGACGGCGCGGTCGTCCTCAACAATCGCAACGGCAGCGCCCCCGGCCAGTGGCTCGACACGGCCTACTCCGGCGCCTCGCGCAAGGTCCATCGCAAGATCATCATCCTGCTGCCCGGCCCTCCCAAGGAACTCAAACCGCTCTTCGACGACGAAGCCGCGCCCCGCCTCCGCCAGGTCCTGCCTCCCTATCGCATGGCGACCCGCATGCTCCGCATGGCCCTCATTCCCGAGTCCACCGTCGACGCCCGCTGCGCCCCCATCTACCAGCAGTATCCCGACATCGACACCACCATCCTCGCCGGCTCCGGCGAGATCCAGCTCCACTTCTTCTGCACCAAGCCCACGCAGGAAGAGGCCGAACAGCGCGTCGATGAGCTCGTCGAACTCATCGAGCGCGAGATGGGCGACGACATTTTCTCGTCGCATGGCGAATCACTTGAGGAGATCTTGCTACTCATGCTCGGCATGCGCGGCATGAAGCTCAGCGTCGCCGAAAGCTGCACCGGTGGCCTGCTGGCCGCGCGGCTCACCGCCATCCCCAACGCCTCGCGCGTCTTCGATGGTGGCGTCGTCACCTACGCCTATGAGCAGAAGATGACCCTCTGCCATGTACCCGAGGAGCTCCTCGAAGAATACGGCGCAGTGAGCGCTCCCGTGGCCCGCGCCATGGCCGAGGGCATTCGCGCCATCTCAGGAAGTTCCATCGGCGTCAGCATCACCGGCCTCGCAGGACCAGCCGCAGGCGATGGCCCCGATGCCGACAAGCCCGTGGGCCTCGTCTTCATCGGACTCTCCGATGGCGAGGATACCCAGGTGAAGCAGGTGCAGATCCCTGGCGATCGCGATCGCGTGCGCCTCTGGGCCACGCAGCATGCACTCGAACTACTGCGCCGCACGCTGGAGTAGCCCAGCGAAGAACGACCGGTAGCACCCCCTTCCGCGATTCCACTCAAAATTCTTACATCTGCTCTTGTTACACTCACCAAACGCATGCTCCTCTGGATCGTCACCCTCGCGGTCGCCTACCTGCTTGGCTCCATCCCCTTCGGCTTCGTGCTGGTGTGGATGTTCAAGCATGAGGACGTGCGCACTACAGGCAGCGGCAACATCGGCGCGACCAATGTCGCCCGCTCCGGCGGCACGAAGCTGGGCCTGCTCACGCTGCTGCTCGATACGTTGAAGGGCGTCGCCGCCGTGCTGCTGGCGCTGCACTTCGCTCCGCGGGTCGGCGGAGTGCCTTCGGACCTCGCCGTCGCCGCAGGCGTCGCTGCCGTCGTCGGCCACATCTTCACCGTGTGGCTCGGCTTCAAGGGTGGCAAAGGCATCGCCACCGCCCTGGGAGTCTTCCTTGCGCTCGTGCCTCTGATGGCCTTGTGCTGCCTCGGAGTCTTCGTCGTGATCTTCGCGCTGACGCGATACGTCTCCCTGGCATCGATCGTCGCCGCGCTCAGCGTTCCGCTGTTCACCTGGTTTCTGGTCCCGGCCCATACGCCCACACTGCTGGCAGGCGTCAGCTTCATCTCGCTCCTGAGCATCGCAAAACACCATGCCAACATTCGCCGGCTGCTCAGCGGAACAGAGAGCAGATTTGGCAGCAGCAAGGCCCAAGCCACGACCCAGGAGCACGCATGAGTCGCATCTCTGTGATCGGCGCTGGTGCCTGGGGTACCGCGCTGACGGTCAGTCTTGCTCGCCGCACCGAGCATCAACTGACGCTCTGGGCGCACACCGCCGAACACGCCCGCGAGCTCGCCCTCAAGGGCGAGAACAAGCGCTATCTCCCGGGCTTCATCGTTCCCGCCCCGGTCACCGTCACCGCCGACCTCACCCAGGCCATCGACCGTGCGGAGATCATCATCTTCGCAACCCCCTCGCAGACGCTCCGATCCGTCGTCCAGCAGATCGCCCCGCGCCTGAGGAAGACGCAGATCCTCCTCTCCGCCGCCAAAGGCATCGAGGAGAAATCCTTCCTGCGCATGTCGCAAATCTTGTGTGAGTTTGCTCCGGAGAACCCCATCGCCGTCCTCGGCGGTCCGTCCTTTGCCCAGGAGGTCGCCGCAGCCATGCCGACCGCCCTCACAGCGGCCATCGACAATGATCTCGTCAGCAAGCGTCTCCAGGACGAGCTCAGCTCCACCTCGCTGCGCGTCTACCGCAACGACGATGTCCCCGGCGTCGAGCTCGGTGGAGCATTGAAGAACGTCATCGCTCTCGCTGCAGGTGTCGTCACCGGACTCGAGCTCGGACACAACGCCGCCGCCGCGCTCATCACCCGCGGCATCGCCGAGATCACGCGCCTCGCCGTTGCCTGCGGTGGCCGTCGCGACACCCTCTCCGGGCTCTCCGGCGTCGGCGACCTGGTGCTGACCTGCACCGGCAGCCTCTCCCGCAATCGCACCGTCGGCATCGAGCTCGGCCGCGGACGCAAGCTCGACGAGATCCTCGCCTCGCTGAATGGCAAGGTCGCTGAAGGTGTGCGCTCGACCACCGCAGCCCTTGGACTGGCCGCCCGCTACGGCGTGGAGATGCCCATCACCGAGCAGATGAATGCCATCCTGCTCGACAACAAGTCGCCGCAGGAAGCCATCCGCGAGCTCATGTCCCGTCCCGGCCGCACCGAGTAACGCAAGGGGAGAGGCGATCTACTCGACCACGAACTCCATCTCATCCAATTCCGTAAACAGATCCAGCACCGGCACATGGATCTGCGTGCCCTTCACCGTGAGGTCGTCGCGCTGCTCCGTGAGCAGGCCACCCCTCTCCGCCGCATAGGCGCGCCGCCGCTTCGGATCGATGACCCACACCGCATCCACACCCATCGCGATGTAATCCTCGATGAGCTCCCGCGAGCCAGACATCCGATCCTGATCGCACAGGATCTCCACGACCAGCAGCGGAGGCGTGACCAGCGCTGGCTCGTACCTCGTCTCGCGTCGCGCCACGGCCATATCAGCCACGCGGCTCGCGCCCGGCGTCACCTGCACGCTCTGCCGGGGCAGTACACGGATGCGCCACTCCCGCTCATGTTGACCAAGATGAATGGTGAGGAACTTGAGCACGCTCGCGTGGTGCATCTCGCCCACCGGTCGCTCGCGAAGCTCTCTTCCCGTGCCCGCATCATTGCCGCGAGCGTTTGCGGGCAGTGCCCGCCGCGCCGTAGTCGGCGCACTCTGTACTGCACCTGTGGGAATCGCTGCCGTAGCCATCGCGTACCTCCCGTTGCGGCCAGCATACTCCCAACCACAGCACAGGTGTCTGTGATTTGCAGCACACGAAATCCGTTTCCGGAATGCCCCAAAGCGGTATCAGAGATACCACGGAATGTTGATCACCGTAATCCGTTGATTCCCCTTGAGCAGCAGCAAAAGCTTCAGCATCTGCGAGCGCTGGTTATGCAGTGGAGCCTGCCACCAGTGCTTCACCACAAGCTCAGGAATCAGCACCGCAATCTGCCGTTCCGGGTGCCGCTTCTCTAGCTCAAGGATGTGGTCCAGCAGCGGCCACATCACAAACCGGTACGGCGACGCCAGTGAGATCAGCTTCGGAGGCGTGCGGCCAATCGCCGTGATCGGGTCCGCGATGTTCTTCTGCCAGCATTGTTCCAGCTCGCTCAGCCGGTCCTCCGCATCCACATGCACGGCCTCCACCTCGTCGCTCAGCTTCAGCGCAAAGCGCAAACCCTTCTCCGCAATCTTCGACCAGCGGTCCACGGGCACAATCACCAGCGGCTCCATCAGGTTGTCCACGCGCATCGGCCGATGGATCGCCGTCTCGCCCTTCACACCGTCGTAGTGCACCCGCACCGCCGCCATCAGCGCAATCAGCACAGGAATCAACAGCGCCGTAATCCACGCTCCCTCGCGGAACTTTGCCACCAGCACCACCAACAGCGTGATTCCCGTCGCAATCGCGCCCAGCCCGTTGAGCGCCATGCGCAGCTTCGCTCCCCTGCCGCCCACGCGCCACCAGTGCACCACCATCCCCGCCTGCGACAGCGTGAACGCCAGGAACGCCCCAATCGCAAACAGCGGAATCAGCCGATCCGTCACACCCTCGAACACAATCAGCAGCAGCGCCGTCAGCCCCACCAGCGCATAGATCCCATGCGAGTACAGCAGCCTCCGTCCGCGGATCAGAAACACATGCGGCAGGAAGTCATGCATCGCAATCGCCCGCGTGAGCCGCGGAAAGTCCGCAAACGATGTGTTCGCCGACAGCGCCAGCACCGCGAAGATCCCTCCCATCGCGACGTAGTAGAACCATCCGCGCCCCATCACCGCGCCAATCAGCTGCGACAACACGCTCTGGTATCCCGCGCCGCTCGGATCGGTCGCTCCAATGCCATACGTCCGGCACAACATCGCAATCCCCGCCAGCAACACCATCAGCAGCAGGATAATCACCGTCAGCGTCTTCTTCGCGTTGCGTTGCGCAGGCTTGCGGAACGCCATCACGCCGTTGGACACCGCCTCCACACCCGTCATCGCCGTGCATCCCGACGCAAACACCTTCGCCAGCACCCACAGCGGCAGCATGCTCGTCCCGATGGGCAGCCGCGGCGGAGCCACGACCGCCGCCGGATGCCCGCCCGCTTCATATGCCCGCCACAATCCCATGCCAATCACGAACAGCAGAGACCCGCAAAACAGATACGTAGGCGCCAAAAACGCCAGACCCGAATCCTTCACGCCGCGCAGGTTCACCATCGCCAGCGCGGCCAGCACGGCCAGGCAAAGAATCGTCGAATGCGGCTGCAGGGAAGGAAACGCCGAGATGATCGCTCCCACACCCGCCGAAATTCCCACCGCCGCATTCAGGATGTAGTCGATCATCAGCGCCGCCGCGGCCAGCAGCCCAGCACGCTCGCCCAGGTTCTCCGTGGCGACCGTGTAGCTCCCGCCACCGTTCGGATACGCGTCGATCGTCTGCAGGTACGACAGGAACACGATCAGCAGCAGCACCAGGATCGCCGCCGTCACCGGCAGGATCCAATGCAGCCCCGCCATCCCCAGCGGAATCAGCAGCGTCAGCGCAGCCTCCGGACCATACGCCGCGGAGCTCAGTGCATCGAGCCCAAAGACCGGAATGCCCGCGATCGGGCCAATATGTTCCCCATGCTCATCCACCGTCGCAATCGGACGGCCCAGCACCACATCGAAGAAAGACACACGTGGCGCTCCCTGCGCCATCGGTAACGATAGGGTCGCGGCCCGCTAAAAGTCCGTAAAGAGAAGCACAGGGTTCCGTTAAGGCCCGCCGGTGCCCTCCAATCGGTCGCAACGCTACACTAGAGAACGATGGCTTTCTCAATCTTCGGCAAGCGCGACCGCGAGCCCGAACCGACCTCGTCCCCGCAAGAACCCGAGGCCCCGCGCAGCTTCCTCGACCGCATGAAGCAGGCGGTCACGCGCACCCGCGACTCCTTCACCCAGTCGCTCTCCGCCGTCGTCGCCCTCACTCGCGAGGTCGACGAAGCCTCGCTCGACGATCTCGAGCTGGCCCTCCTCGCCTCCGACATCGGTTCCTCGACGACCCAGGAGATCATCAGCCGCCTCCGCGAGCGCGCCCTCCGCCAGGGCATCGCCGACGGCGCCGAGCTCCGCTCCATCCTCAAGGCCGAGATCCGCCGCATTCTCGACGGTGTCGCCCACCCCATCGCTCATCCGGCCACCGCGCCCGAAGTCATCATGATGGTCGGCGTCAACGGCACCGGCAAAACCACCACCACCGGCAAGCTCGCCGCGCTCTTCTCTCGCGGCACCTCGGAGATCCCGCCCCGCACCGTCCTACTCTGCGCCGCCGACACCTTTCGCGCCGCCGCCATCGAGCAGCTCGAAGTCTGGGCCCAGCGCTCCGACGTCGACCTCATCAAGACCAAACAAGGCGGCGACCCGTCCGCCGCACTCTTCGACGCCGCTACCGCCGCTAAGGCCCGCTCCACTAGCGTCCTCCTCGTCGACACCGCCGGTCGCCTTCACACCAAGACCGACCTCATGAAGGAGCTCGACAAGATGCGTCGGACCGCGGAGCGCCTCCTTCCCGGCGCGCCCCACCAGACGCTGCTCGTCATCGATGCCACCACCGGCCAAAACGGCCTGCAGCAAGCGCGCCTCTTCACTGAAGCCGCCCACGTCACCGGCATTGTCCTCACCAAACTGGATGGCAGCGCCAAGGGCGGCATTGTGGTCGCTATCGCGCACGAGCTCGGGCTTCCCGTGCGCTATGCGGGCGTAGGAGAAAAGCTCGAAGACATCATCTCCTTC
>NZ_JBMHYI010000003.1:0-35238 GCF_058498515.1 Bryocella sp. | reverse complement strand
TCATGGAGTTCAACCCTGATCTCCGCAAGGCGCTCAAGGCCGAAGGCCTCACCACCCGCGACTCGCGCGGTAAGGAACGCAAGAAGTACGGCCAGAAGGGCGCTCGCGCACGCTTCCAGTTCTCCAAGCGCTAGCACCCAGCACCACCAGCACGACTTTGGGGTGCCCCATTCATCGCGCTTTTGCGATGAGTGGGCTCTCCAAATCAGCTTCACCCTTCTCCCTCCACCGGCGAAGGCAAACGGACTTCAATCTCCCTTACGAGGGATAAATCCAGACGCCCTATACCTACGGCGTCTATAAACAGGAGCCTCACCATGGCAAGCATCACGATGAAAGAACTGCTCGAAGCCGGCGTACACTTCGGCCACCAGACCAAGCGTTGGAACCCCAAGATGAAGGAGTACATCTTCGGCGAGCGCAACGGCATTTATATCATCGACCTCCAGAAGACCCTCAAGATGTTCAAAGAGGCCTCCAAGTTCGTGACCGACCTCACCTCCACCGGTAAGCTCATCCTCTTCGTCGGCACCAAGCGCCAGGCGCAGGATGCCATCGCCGAAGAGGCCACCCGCGCGGGAATGCCGTACATCAACTCGCGTTGGCTTGGCGGTCTGCTCACCAACTGGGTCACGGTTCAGAAGTCGGTCAAGCGTCTCCAGGAGCTTGACGACATGTCCACCGACGGTCGTTATGAGCTGCTCACCAAGAAGGAAGTCATCAAGCTCGAGCGCGAGCGCAAGCACCTCTCGACCAACCTCTCTGGTATCAAGGCCATGAAGCGCCTCCCCGACGCGATCTTCGTCGTTGACTCGAACAACGAAGCCATCGCCGTCGCCGAAGCCCGCAAGCTCGGTATCCCCGTCGTCGCCGTCGTCGATACCAACTGCGATCCCACCGTGGTCGACTACGTCATCCCCGGGAACGATGATGCTCTCCGCGCCATCCGCCTCTTCACCACCAAGATCGCCGACGCGGCCTTCGAGGGAACGCAGATGATCTCGGACAAGGCCTTCACCGAGGAGTTCGCCGACGTCACCCCCGTCGGTCTCCCCGAGCACCTCCTCGCCGACGAGGAAGATGCTGCTCCCGACGTGCAGGAGTCCAAGGGCGTCGCTGAGGCTTCCACCGAGGATGCAGAGGCCGAGACCATCGACCTCGAAGCCGTCCTGGGCGGCGGAATCCGCAAGGCCCCCGTCGCCATCGAGGCCCTCGAAGAGCCCACCGCTGCCGACCTCGAGCAGGTCATCTCCGCCTAAGCTACCGTTTGATCTCTTTCGGGGCGCGGCGCGAATCGTGCTGCGCCCCTTTTCACGCGCCTCACATGTAGGCGAGAAAGAATGGAACCATGTCCACCACTGAAACCGTGAAGATCACCGCCCAGCTCGTCAAGGAGCTCCGCGAAAAGTCCGGCGCCCCCATGGGCGACTGCAAGAAGGCCCTCGAAGAGGCCAAGGGCGATATGGAAAACGCCTTCGTCGTACTGCGTAAGCGCGGCATGGCCTCCGCTGCCAAGAAGGCCAGCCGCACCACCAACGAGGGTGCGGTCGGAACCTACATCCACGCCGGCGGCAAGATCGGCGTCCTGCTCGAGCTCAACTGCGAGTCCGACTTCGTCGCCCGCACCGACGACTTCCAGACCCTGCTCAAGGACATCGCGATGCACATCGCCGCGGTCGATCCCCGCTTCGTCGGCAAGGACGAGGTCACGCCCGAGGACATCGAGAAGGAAAAGGAAGTCTACCGCGCCCAGGCCGCAGCTTCCGGAAAGCCCGCGAACATCATCGAGAAGATGCTCGAAGGCAAGATGAGCAAGTTCTACGAAGAAGTCTGCCTCCTCGAGCAGCCCTTCATCAAGGAACAGTCCCTCACCATCCAGCAGCTCATCGCCCAGAAGATCGCCAAGCTCGGCGAGAACATCTCCGTAAAGCGCTTCGCCCGCTTCAAGGTAGGCGACCCCACCTTCACCGTAGCCGCCGCCAAGATCGTAGCTCCGACCGAAGCCGCCGAGTAACTACTTCTAGCATCACCAGAAACACCAAAGCCCGGGCCACAAGCCCGGGCTTCGTGTATAGGAATCGATATGAGCCTTGAAAAGCAGAGCAGAATCCTCCGGGCCGGAGATCTCATAAACGAAAACTTCAAATCCGCAATTCCGGTGCTGACAGAGGACGGGGTGAATGCTCTTTGGCGGACGGTGATCCGTCCGCAAGTCCTCAAGTTGCTAGACCTGGCACGTCTATGTGAAACCGAGACTATTAGAGACATGGCAAGTGGTGCACATTTCTCAAGCTGTCTGATGGGGGCCGCAATGAATGAAGCGCTCCTCGCGGTCATGTGCCTTCTCTATGAAGATGAAGTCAGAAAGACGGATCAATTCCACTATTCAACTAGAAAATTGGGCGAGGTGGTCTATGAAGACGTGGTCTCAAATTGGAAACTGGCGCAATTTGCGCGAGTTTCCAAGGAGTGCAATTGGATTCCAAGTGAAAAAGTAGACAACGACACCGTCATCAACCTGGCGGTTCGTCTCAGAAGCCTCGACCCAAATCCGTCAGTTGAAGAGCTCGATCCAGAGGAAGAGATGAGAGCCTTCAAAGATGCTCCTGGGCCAGGGATGCTTGAAAAGGCGCAAGAGCTGAGGAATTCGATTCATCCAGGAAAATGGATGCGCCGTGAAGGTGTTTTCGATGAAGGCGCTGTGCTGGAATGGTGTCGCTTCGCGACGGCACTTTCTTGCGAGATACGCCTTTGCCTGATGGATTGCATCCTCGTGAAAATGACTGCGATCGCGAAAGAACAGGCAGACAAGGTTCGAGACCTTCTGGAGTCCTATCCGCCAGAAGCTATTGAAATATGGGCAGCGCTAGTCGCGAAGGAAATCGGAGTATCCTCATTTGGTCCCAAGGAGCTAGTCCAGGTCATCTCAATCTTGGGCAAGTCTTACCCTCCCGCCAGCTAGTTTGGGCGAGCGCGTGAAATTTATCTATGTGTCGAGTGCCCCACGTCTCGCCTCTGAGACGTGGGTTCGCAGGACGTCTGGGAACAACTCGCAGCCTCTGCGCCGCCGTTTGACATCCCTCCATCCTCCGCATACGTTGAAATCAGCGGAGAACTCGTATGAGTGGCATTCAGTTTCTCACCGACGAACAAGGCAACAAGACCGCAGCCGTCATCGACCTCAAGGTCCACAAGGCGCTGTGGGAAGACATCCAGGACGTGCTGGTCTCGCGCTCCCGCCGGTCGGAGAAGAGCACTTCACTTGCTAAGGTGAAGGCCTCGCTCATCGCCAGCGGAAAGCTTCGTGGGTAGCTCGCGCTACGCCGTCGGGCTCAAGCAAAGCGCCCGGAAGGAACTCGAACGCTTGCCGGACGTAATCATCGCCCGCGTCGTCGCCAAGCTCGAGATCCTGGAAGAGAATCCGCGCCCGGCAGGTTGCAAGAAGCTCAAGGGCGGCGACGCGGAGTTCCGCATCCGGGTCGGCGAGTATCGCATCGTGTACGTCATCGACGACCGCAGAAGTACCGTAACGGTCACGCGCATCCGGCACCGTCGCGATGTCTATGAGTGACCACCTTGGCCGCACTATAGATTCCCGCAGAAACTTGGCAGAGTGACCTGCCCAACTCGCTATCATTGAGCTAGAGAGTTAGGCAGAACACTGTGCTCCACCTTCCCCAGAGACCCTAAAGAGCAAGGTCCGGAGCTAAAGTCTCTCGATTGAGCATTTAGCTAAAAACCGGGGGGGGGTACCCTGTCCAGCCGCTGCGCCGCTGCCGCCAGCACGATCACCACGCAGGCCAGCCCCGTGCTCAGCCACGGAAGCTGCGCATAGCCCAGTCCCTTGGTCAGCGCGATGCCTCCCAGGCTCGCGCCGATCGCGTTGCCGAAATTGAATGCACTCTGGTTCAGCGTGCTCGCCAGGTTCGCGCTGTGCGCCTTCTCCACGATGCGCGGCTGGAACGGCCCCGCCGCGGCGAAGTGGATCAAGCCCCACACGAACACCGCAATCACCGCCGGAATCGCGCGTGACATGCAGAACGGCATCGCCGCAAAGCACACCGCTAGCATCGCGAACCCGCCCAGGATCGACGGCATCTGCTTCCAGTCCGAAAGCCGTCCGCCCAGCGTGTTCCCAATCGTGATCCCCAGCCCGAACAGCACCAGCACCCAGGTCACGGTATGCGGCGAGAGGTGAGTCACCTCCTCCAGCATCGGAGCAATGTACGTCAGCACGCAGAACATCGAGATGCTGCTGACCGTACTCATCGCCAGCACCAACTGCACCGGAGCCGTAAGGACACTCCGTAACTCCGCCCCCAGGTGCAACGGCTCCGGCTTCTGGTGCGGCACCCACCGCACCAGAAGCACCGCCGCAATCAGCCCGATCGGCGCGAGCGCAAAGAACGTAGCCCGCCACCCAAACGCCAACCCCAGCGCCGTCCCCGCAGGAACGCCAAGAATATTCGCGACAGTAAGCCCCGTAAACATCAGCGCAATGGCTTGTGCGCGCTCATTCTTCGGCACAAGGTGTGTCGCCAGCACCGAGCCAATCCCGAAGAACGAGCCATGGCAAAGCGCGGTAAGAATGCGAGCAGCAAGCAGCAGGTTGAAGCTCGGCGCCAGCGCACACAGCGTGTTGCCCACGACGAACAGCCCCAGCAGGATCAGCAGCGCCCGCTTGCGGTCCATGTGGCTCAGCGCCAGTGCCACCACTGGCGAGCCCAGCGTCACGCTCAGCGCATAGCAGCTCACCAGCAATCCCGCCCGAGGGATGCTCACGTGGAAGTCGGTCGCAAGCTGCGGCAGCAAGCCCATGATGATGAACTCGGTGGTGCCAATGCCAAAGGCCGCAGCGGTCAACGCCAGGATCGGTTTGCGCATACCTCCCAGTATCAGCTCGGATGGACAGCCGCCGGTCGTGAAAGTCATACCGGCGAGGACGTGCGGAAGCAGGACAAGCCTGCCCCGTCCGCTCCACCGAGTGATGGAGCTTCCGCAGGCAAGCCGCCGGTGCGCTAATGCGCAGAGGTTCTACTTCGGAGCGAAGAGCAGCCGGAAGAGGAAGACCAGTATGATCGCGCCCAGTGTGGCGATGAGGACCGTGTAGATGAGGCCTCCTTCGCCCGCGAAGCCGAGGTGCGTCATGATCGTGCCGCCGGCCAGTGCACCGAGGATGCCGAGCGCGAGGTCGCCAAGAAAGCCGTACCCGCGGCCCTTCATGATCTTGCCAGTCAGCCAGCCGGCAATCATGCCGACGAGAATCCACCAGACAAAGCCGTGCATACCGTCCTCTTTCCTTGCTACGGGAGAGCATTACTGCAGGAGATCGTTGTCGCAGGGTGAATCGCTGCTGCAGGAGATCGCGATCGACCCTACGGAGTCGGCTGCTCCACGAAAGGATAAAGCGATGCTATCTCAGAATCGCAGGACGCCGCATCACGCCTTGGCGTGGGCTCCGAGCTGCCGGACGAAATCGAGATAGACGAGGGCGGCGGGCGAGTAGCCGCTGGGATCGATCATTGTGAACTCGCCCGTGAGTGGATCCATCTGCTGCCGGAAGCCTCCGGAGCGCTCGATGGCTTCGACCCACGCGTGCATCAGCGTGCGGTGCTCCTGCTCCTTGCCGTAGTGCGCCATCCAGCGCGAGGTGCGCAGCGCGGTGAGCGCCTGCGAGGCGCCACCCCAGCTGTTGCGTGGGATCGGCCGCACAAACGTTGGCTCGTTGAGCGCGGAGGACGGGAACGGAAACTTCGTCCAGAAGGCCTGGGGGTTGCCGAGTTGCCGCGTCCAGAGCTCGTGGAAGATGCGCTTGTCGCGGGCCTGGTCGAGCTTCAGCACATGCTCCGAGAGCACGCGGGCGTTGACGATGGAGCGCACCTTGACGAACTTGCCCTGCGCGTCGAGGTCGAAGAAGCAGGCATCCTCTTCGCTCCAGAGTTTGTCGAGGATCAGGGTACGGATGTGGTCTGCTGACTCCTCCCAGCGCGCGGCCTCGTCCTTCTTACCCAGCGCACGGGCCATCGCAGCCAGGGCGATGCGCGCGCCGTAGGTCGTGGCCGACAGGTCCGGGCAGAGGCGCGGCATCGAGGCGATCGGCGGCGACTTGCGCGCGTCGTTGTCAGGGCAGCGGTTGGGAATGCCCTTCCAGCGCGGGCTGTTGTCCATGCCCGAGTCATAAGTGCAGAAGCCCTCGGTGAGGCCCGTGCCGCGGGTGTTGCGATAGCGCAGCAGGAACGCATCCCACTTCGAGCACGCTGCGTACGCAGTAGCCAGCAGCTCTTCGTCCTTGGTGAGCTCGACGAGCTCCCACGCCGTCGCGGCGATGGGCACCACCATCTGGATCTGCCCGAAGCCCACCTCGCCGGAGAGCTTAATGCTCGAAGGAATCTGTCCGTCTTCATGCTGGACCTTGAAGAAGGCCATGTGGTTGGCGCGCGCAACCTGGAGCGGTGTGGGCCCGTCGGCGGCCGGGATCATGGCGCCGAGCTTCGCGTAGACCAGCGCTTCGAGCGGCCCGCACTCCATCCATACGCCGGGATAGACCGCTCCTTCGACGAGCATGGGCACGTCATACTGCGGCAGCTTGCGGACGTTCCCTGCAAGCAGGGCGATAGCCGCGGAGCGCGTGGCAACGGCCTTGTCGTCGGTGAAGGCCGCGGCCGGGAGCGCGGCGGAAGAGGCTGCCATGACGCCGAGTTGCAGCGCGCGGCGGCGGGAAAGGGATGAGGGAATGGTCGCGTCGCGGAAAGAGGACGTGGGGTTCACGCCACGATGATACGTGGGGCTGCGCATCGCTGGCATGGGCTCCAGGGTCAACCATAGCGGGACGGCAGCAGGAGGAACCACGTATGGGGCAGGTCCCGCCAATCACACATTGAGGTCCCATTCTGTGTCGCTTGGCGTTATGATCGGAGGCGTTGAGGGCTCTCCGCTCCGGGCGGTTGATGGGCTGATCGACTGAAACTTTAGCTTCGCAAAAAAAAGGGTCAACCCGGACGGGCAATTCTGCTTCTTATTCTGTGAGGAATTCCCCCAGCATGGCTCCGTCTGTATCGCTGATGCCGCATGCCGTCTGCTGGAAGGCCGATCCTCGGCTGATCTGGACGATGGTCGTGACCAATGCGATCACCTTCCTCAGCTATTCCGGCATCTGCCTCGCGCTGCTGACGATGGTCCGCCGCACCAAGCGCGTCATCGCGCGCGACTGGGCGTGGTTTGCGGTTGGGTTCGCGCTGTTCATCGTCGCCTGCGGCTCCACGCACCTGATGGAAGTCGTCACCACGTGGATCCCGTGGTTCTGGATCGACGCCTGGGCCAACATCGTCACCGCTGCTCTTTCCGCCTATGTGGCCGTGATGCTGGTGCGGCGGCGCGGCCAGATTACCTTCAGCATCAACGACTATGCGGAGCGGCTGGCCTCCAGCGAGAGCGAGCGCATCCGCCTGGAACAGGGCCTGCTGACGGCGCGGAAGCTCGACGACTGGAGCCGCATGTCCGCAGTGCTGGCGCATGAGATCTCGAACCCTCTGGAGGCGATCCAGAACCTCGTCTACCTGATCAGCCATAGCGAGCGAGCCAGCCCGGAGATCGTGGAGCTGGCGCTGACGGCGGGCAGCGAGGTCGAACGCGTGGTGAAGATCAGCCGCTCGTCGCTGGCTTTCTTCCGCCACACTACTACGCCCGAAGCGACAGACCTGATGGCCGCGGCCGAGAGTGTCCGCGCCCTGCTGATCGCGGTGTTCTCCAACAAGAATGTCAGGCTGGACATTGTGGGTCACGGCGACCTGACGGTGGAGGCGCTTCCGGGCGAACTTCGCCAGGTGCTGCTCAATCTCATCCGCAATGCCTGCGAAGCCATCCCGGTGTCTGGGGGTGCCGTGACGGTGACCCTCACGGGCGATACGGATGGCGTGGAGATCGTCATCGCGGATGAAGGCACTGGAATCGACCCGGCAATCCTCCCGAACCTCTTTACCTTCGGCATCAGCACCAAGGGCGAGAAGGGCAACGGGATGGGTCTGTGGACGGTGAAGCACATCGTCACCCGGCATGGAGGGACGATCCGCGTGGAGTCCAGCATGGGCAAAGGCACGCGCTTCGTGTTGCGGTGGCCGAGAACCTTCCCCGAGCAGGTGCCGGAGCAGGACCAGCTGCGGGCATACGGCGAATCTCCCGTGGGGATGTCAGGCGTGGTGCGGTGACTTCGTTGCTTTCAGACTTGATTGCCTAAACAGTACGGCGCCTGGCGAGGAATCTCACCAGGCGCCGTTGAGTTTTGTCGGTCGTCAGGTCTAGTGCATGCCGCCCAGCAGTTCCACCAGCCGGTGGAAGCCAGCCTGCCGCGCGGCGGTGTTGGCTGCGGTGGCGTCCGGAGCCTCACCGGCGCGCATGAAGCCGTGGCCGGCTCCGTCGTAGATCACGGGCTCATACTTCTTGCCCGCAGCCTTCATTGCTTCTTCGGTGGCCGGCACCGTGGCGCTGATGCGCGCATCGTTGCCTGCATAGAAGCCATAGACCGGAGCGGTGATGTTCTTCATCAGCTCGGTCGCCGGTGGTGGACCGTAGAAGACGAAGGCGCCGCTGAGATCCTTGCGATGCGTCGCGAAGAGGAAGGTCTTGCCGCCGCCCCAGCAGAAGCCGGTGACGTAGGTCTTGCCATTGGCGGCCGGCAGCTTCTTACCGTAATCCGCGGCGGCGTCCAGGTCGGCGAGCACCTGTGGATCGGGCAGCGAGGAGACGGCGCGGGTGATTGAGCTCTGGTCGGGAAACGCGGTTGTCCCACCAGGCATCATCGGCACAAAGGGCTGTCCGCCGCCCTGCGCGGGCATGTTCATGTGGGAGTGATCGTCGGGGGACATGCCAGGCATGTTGGCCATGGGCGCGGCTGCTGCCGCGGGGCCCAGCCCGCTGAGGAGATCGGGCTCGACGACGATGTAACCAGCGCCGGCGAGCTCGTCGGCCATCTCACGCGCCCAGTCGGACATGCCGAAGATCTCATGGATCATCACCACGACGGGCGCCTTGTCCTTGATTTCGGGATAGACCACCCAGGCCTGTAGCGATCGGCCGCCGAGCTCTTTGAGGTTGACGAACTCGCCGTGACGCGAACTCTTGGCGAGCGCGGCCTTGGCCCAGTCCTGGGCGTTGCAGGCGAGGGCGCCGACGGCTGTCAGCAGTGCAAGGGAAGTGGCCCGCAGGACGTTGGAACGAAGGGACTGGTGTGGCTGGACTCGGGTCATGGCAGCGAGTCTAACCGCCAATGCCTCAAGCTGCAATGTGCCGGTAGTTTCTCGCGGCTTTTGGATTGTGACCAGGCGGAATTTTGCTTCGCGGCCGAAACCAGCCCTCCTAACGCCCGAAAATCTGGTATGCGTGGCAACGCCGCAGCTACCAATGGCGGGGGCTCTAGGATTGTATAGTTAGTTAGGATCGGAGTCGTCGCCGGGTGGTTCGTCGGCTTTCGGGAACAACGCTGAGGTGGAACGAATTGGGACTTGCCCGACTGAAGAACATCACGCGCAGATTCTTTAGCAACATTGAGTATCTTCCACAGTCCCAGTTGCGGCGCTGCCGCTGCTGCGATCAACTTTCCTTTGTGATTAGTCTGAGCGAGGGTGAGGAGAGGAAGCTTTGCCTTAGGTGCAGGGCGAATCTACGATACGAGCTCTTAGCGGAGGCAATCCGAGAGCTCGATTTGAAGGATGCAACCGTGCTGGAGTTAGACCATCGGTCTCCTCTGCGCCGAGTTCTTCCCCGGGCGAAGGAATATATCCGGAGCTACTATTCACCCGTGGATCACCGGGGAAGTTTCCGTCCGGATGGAGCTCGTTGCGAAGACATTACGCGGTTGACCTTCGCGGATTCCAGCCTGGATCTGATCGTCTCGAGCGACGTGCTTGAACATGTGCCCGATGTTCAAGCCGCAATGTGCGAGACCTTCCGGGTTCTGCGTCCCGGCGGCTCGCACGTATTTACCGTTCCTCCGCGTGAGGGGACTCGAAGGCGGGCCGAGATTGTCAATGGCGAAGTCCATCACCTGATGAAGCCGGACTACCACAGCGACCCGCTTGATCCACGGGGCATTCTTGCTTTCTGGGACTATGGTGTGGACGCGATCGAGCTCTTTAGATCTCCGGGCCTCGAAGTGTCGATCGTCAAGGGACCCGAAGGCAAGGACCGCCGGATCGTCTGGCGCGTCACAAAGCCTCACAATGCCAACATTGGCTAGGCGGGATAGAGCGACGGCCGCACAGTCCGCAGCACGCCGCGCGTATCACCCCGTAGACGATCGGCTAGCTGTTGCGATCCAGGAGCGAGCCGACGATGCCGCCGACTACCGCCGCAGTGCCGACGTTGCGTGCGCCCTCGCCGCCTGTGTGCGGCAGGTAGGGCTCGAGCGCGTGCGCCAGGTTGGCCAGCGGGAGCGTTTGCAGCCATATACGGCCGGGGCCGGTGAGCGCCGCAAGGAAGATACCGTCTCCGCCAAAGAACATGTTCCTGATTCCCTGAATGCGCGTGATGTTGAAGCTCACGCCGGACTGGAACGCGCCCACGTGGCCGGGATGCACGCGTAGCGTCTCGCCGGGCTGCAGGTCGCGGACGACGATTTCGCCGCCCAGCTCTAGCCAAGCCGTGCCGTAGCCGGTGACCTTCTGCAGCAGGAAGCCATCGCCGCCGAAGATGCCAGCGCCGAGGGACTGCTGAAAGCCGACGCCGAGCTGGATCTGCGGCGTGGCGCAGAGGAAGCCGTGGCGGTGGATCATGAACTCGTGGCCAGGAGAGACTTCGACGGGCAGGATGTGCCCGGGGATCTTGGCCGCGAACGCGACCTCGCCCTGGAAGCCCTGCGCGCTGTACTCGGTCATGAAGAGCGTGCCGCCGCCGGCCATGCGCTTGATCGCGCCGAAGAACCCGCCGCCACCGCCGAGTTGGGTGTGCGTGTTCATGGCGATGCTCTGGGTCATCCAGCTCAGTTCCCCAGCCTCGGAGATGACGCTCTCGCCGGGCTGCAGCAGAAGCTCGAGCACGGGCATGGTGGATCCAACGATGCGGCTTTGCATGGGGGGCTAAGGTCTCCTTGTCGTTGCGGCCTAAAGCGACCGCAGGACGTCACGAACATGCTACGTCAGGTGAGTCGAGGAGGTTCCATTGTCTATCGCCATCGGTCATCGTGACCCATGACGGCGGAGCGCTTCCTGCACTAGATCTTCTGCACGCGGTGCACGTCGCGCACGCCCGGGACCTTGCGAAGGTTCTGCGTCAGGCGGTTCAGGTGGCGCAGGTCGGTGGTCTCGATGACGAAGTCCACGTAAACCAGGCCATCACCCGCAGGGCGCGTGAGGACGCTGCGGATGTTGGTGCCGTCGTCGGAGATGATGGCGGCGAACTCCTTGAGCAGCCCGCTGCGATCCTCGACGGTGACGATCAGCTTGACCGGGTAGGTGGTCGCCTTGGGAGCTCCAGGCAGGCCGGCCTGCGGAGCTTCGGACCAGTCGACATCGATCCGGCGGTCGGCCTCGTAGAGCAGGTTCTGCACGTTGGGACAGGTGCGGGCGTGGACGGCGACGCCTTTACCGCGCGTCACGTAGCCGATAATGGCTTCTCCCTTGATCGGGTTGCAACATCGCGCGCGATAGACCAGCAGATCGTCCTGGCCTTCGACCTGCAGCGACTCCGAGCCCTTGCCGAAGTAGACGCGCTTGGCTGATTGCGACAGGTGCGAGAGGGGGTCCGTTGCTGGCTGCGCAGAGTCCGTGCCCGGAGTCTCGCTGGGCGGCATGGTGCTGCCGGGCTCCAGCTTGTTCAGCACCTGGCGCGCGGAGAACTTGCCGAAACCCAGGCCCGCAAGCAGATCGGGTTCAGCGCCTAGGCCATACTCTGCGGCGACGCGGTCGAAGTCGGCTTCCTTGAAGCGGTCGAGCGAGATCTTGTACTTGCGGGCCTCGCGCTCCAGCAGTTTGCGGCCCAACTCCAACGCGCGTTCGCGCTCATGCTCGTTGAGCCAGTGCTTGATCTTGTTCCGTGCCCGCGAGCTCTTGGCGATGCTCAACCAGTCCCGCGAAGGAGCATGCCCGGTCTGCGTGGTAATGGCGACGATGTCGCCGTTGCGCAGCTTGGAGCGCAGCGGCACGATGCGGCCATTGACCGTCGCGCCGGTTGTCGCATGGCCCACATCGGTGTGGATGGCGTAGGCGAAGTCGATGGGGCTGGCGTCCTTGGGCAGCACGATGACCTTGCCCTTGGGCGTGAAGGTGTAGACCTCCTCGGGGTACATGTCCATCTTCAGCGTGGACATGAACTCGTTGGGGTCGGTCATCTCGCGCTGCCATTCCATGATCTGGCGGACCCAGGCGAGGCGAGCCTCGTCCTTGGCGCTGACGACGTCGGAGGCCTTGTACTTCCAGTGCGCGGCGATGCCTTCTTCGGCGACGCGGTGCATGTCCTCGGTGCGGATCTGCACCTCGAACTGATGGCCGCCTTCGGCGATGAGCGTGGTGTGCAGCGACTGGTAGAGGTTCGGCCTCGGCATCGCGATGAAGTCTTTGAAGCGGCCGGGCACAGGCCGCCACGTGGCGTGCAGCAGGCCCAGCACGGCGTAGCAGTCCTGCTCGCTTTGCGTGATGACGCGGATGGCGAAGAGGTCGAAGACCTGCCCGACTGGCACGTGATGCGCGTTCAGCTTCTGCTGGATGGAGTAGAGGCGCTTGATGCGCGACTGCACACGGCTCTGGATGCCGGCCTCTTCGAGCTTGGCCTCGAGCTTCTCGACGGTGCGATCCAGGAAGGCCTCGCCCTCGCCGCGGATCGAGTCGACCTCTTTGCTCAGCTGGCTGTAGGTGATCGGGTCGACGAAGCGGAAGGCCAGATCTTCGAGCTCGCCGCGTAGTTTACCCATACCGAGCCGGTGGGCAAGCGGAGCGTAAATCTCCAGCGTCTCGCGGGCGATGCGGGCCTGCTTCTCGGGCTTCAGGAAGCTGAGGGTGCGCATGTTGTGCAGACGGTCGGCCAGCTTGATGAGCACCACGCGCACATCGGTGACCATGGCGAGGAGCATCTTGCGGATGTTCTCGGCCTGGTGGTCTTCGCGGTTGGCGAACTTGATCTTGTCCAGCTTGGTGACGCCGTCAACGATGAGCGCGACCTGCTTGCCGAACTTCTTGGCGATGTCGGCCTCGGTGACGTCGGTGTCCTCGACGGCATCGTGCAGCAGGCCTGCGGCGATGGCCGTCGCGTCCATCTTCCACTCGGCGAGCACATGCGCGACCTCGAGCGGGTGGATGATGTACGGCTCACCGGAGGCGCGCTTCTGCTGCGCATGCTTCTCGATGCAGAAGCCCCACGCGCTGCGGATCAGGTCGAGATCGTCATTGGGCCGGTTGGAGCGGACGACCTCGAGCAGCTCGTCGAAGTGGCGATCAATGAGAGGATCGCCGGTGCGAGGGTTTGGAGTCGAGGGCGTGTTGGCTGCAGCAGGAACGGGTGAGGCGGAAGCGAACTCTCCGGAGGGCTCGTCGAGGCCCATGGCGGGATGCGATGCCAGGGAAGCGGCTCCATTCCGAAGCGCGGCAGGATTTCCAGGCGCAGCAGGGTGCGGCGGGTCCGGGAGCGCAGCTTCGAGCTCCATACCGGTCTCGCTGAGGAGGGGCTCGAGAGATGGGTCAGCGCCAGAGGCAGGAACCTCGGGCCGAGCAAGAGCCATAGGTCATTATACGAGGGCTTTGAAGATACGAGATTCGAGATGCGAGATACAGGGATGGCAGTGGAGATTCCTGGAGCGACGGCTCTCGAATCCCGCCTCTCGTGTCTCCTAATGCAGCTGCGGCTCCGGCAAAAGTCCGGGGGGAGGCTGCGGGCCGTTGTGGGTCCACGCCACCAGCTCGTCGAAAGCCCGCCCGACCTCGTCGTCGCTGAGGTTGCAGTGGCCCTCGCGGTGGACGTACTGCTGCACGAAGTGCCGGCTCTCGCCCGCGGCCAGGATCATGTTCGTGTACAGCGTCAGGGTGTTCGGCGGCACGATGGGGTCGTACAGCGTATGCAGCGCGAGCATCGGCTTCCCCAGGTGGCCGTTGGGCGTGTAGTGCGCGATCAGGTAGGCGAGCGCGGCCGGATTGGAGCCGTAGCGGCGGACCTTATCGTTCAGGTCGAAGTCAGAGGCGCTGCTTCCGGTGCCGGTGTAGAGCGTGTTGCGGTTGTCGAAGGGATTGCCCTTGGCTCGCCGCTGGAGGTCCGCGATGTTGTAGGTGAAGTAGTCCATGTCCCAGGCCAGGTCGATGTCCGTGCGCAGCCCGATGAGCGATTTCAGGGCGGTCGAAGCGGTGGGATTGGCCTTCAGCGCGGCCAGCACCTTTTCGCGGAGCGCCGACGTCTGCTCATAGTCCGGCGGCGTCATCACCAGCGGGGGAAAGATGCCCGGGAAATAGCGGTCGAAGGCCGCGCGCTGGGCGAAGCGGCGCTCCATGGTCACATAACTGGGACCGACCGAACCGCACAAATCCAGTCCTCCCATGTAGCCCTGGGCGTCAATCTCGAGCGTGATCGCCACCAGCATCCCGCCCATCGAGGTGCCCACTAGGTACGTCTCCTTGGGCTGGCCGAACTTTTTCAAGAAGTAGCGCCGCAGCGCTTCGGTCTCCGGGTAAGCCTGCTGCAGGGCCCAGCCACCCTCGGAGAAGCCGCTCTGGAGCACGGCGTAGTGGCGGTCGAGCATGGGCTGCGGCCGCCCGGTCAGCTTCTCCGCAATGTGGAAGGTGACGGCGTTCTCCGCGTAGCCGTGGAAGTACACGATGAGGTTGTGGTTCCAGTCCGGCGGGATGTCGATGCGGTAGGCCGCGCCGTCGATCAGGCCTACCTCGGTCGATCCCTGGGGTCCTTTCAGCGTCTGCGAGCTCACCGGCTTCTGCGCGAGCGCATCCCGGGCAGGCGCGAAGGCCAATGCGGGGGTGAAGCACAGTGCTGCGGCCAGCAGCCGGCGACGCGGGCCGGAAGTTCGGTTCAGAAAGAAGGGCATCGCGGAGTGAGACCGATTCTATCGCGTGGCTGCTTGGCCGTCATTCCGACCTTGAGTAAAGCGAAAGGGAGGAACCCCTGTATTTCGTTCGCGCGGGGAAGATTTCGCGGGAAAGCGGGCTGACGGAGCCCTGGTGATTTACCGCACCTCCGACAGCACCGCCACGCCACTGACTTGCAACGTCACCGACTGGATGGAGCCGCCGTTCAGCTCATCCTTCATGGCTGCGGGCAGGGCGATGGTCTGCGGCTTGTCGCCCAGGTTGATAAGAATGTGTACCTTACGGCCAACGCCATAGCGGGTGGAGGACTCAACACCCTCGGGCACGGCGATCTCGGCCGGAGAGGCGTGCGCGGAGGCCAGGAGGGAATCGACCAGCGCGGCTGTCGTCTTCGGATCGAGCACCGCACCGATGTACGTGATGCTGCCGGAGCCGACCTTCCGCTGGATCACTGCGGGATGGCCCGTGAGCCAGCCGTTGCCTTCACCGTAATGCAGGAGCACCTGGATGTCCGGCGAGGAGGTGGACAGCTGCTCGGCCCAGATCGTGGCCTGGGCCTCGGTTGCTGCCAGTGGGCCTACGATCGCCACCGGCTTGTCCAGCGCGTAGAACTGCTCCACCCGGCCGCCGAGCATCGCGGCGAATGGCCCCGGCTGACGTTGCGGCCAGAGTCCGTTGTCCTCATCCTTCATCGCCGAGCGCGTGGTGAGCACGAGGTTCCCGCCGGCGTTCACGTAGGCCATCAGGTGGTCGGCCTGCGTCTTCGTCACCAGGTTCAGCGCGGGAGCGACGACCAGCTTGTACTGCGAGAGGTCGGCATCGGGCGAAAGCACGTCGACCGACTGCGTGGCCCGCCGCAGCGGAGCGTAGTAGCGTGCGATCTCGTCGACCGAGTCGAACTTCGCGGTATGCTTCTGCCACTCGACCGCCCAGCGGCTCTCGTAGCTATAGAGCATCGCGACGTCGGAGCGAGGCGTGGTGCCGGCCAGCACCGGAGCCAGCTTGTCGATCTCCGCTCCGGTGCGCTTCACCTCGTCGTACAGCGGGACAGGCGTTCCATCCGCACCGACCAGAACGCCGTGGTACTGCTCCTGCCCGTTCAGTGCGGAGCGCCATTGCCAGAAGCTGACCGCATCGGCGCCGTGCGCGATGTCATGCCAGATCAGCGCGCGCTCGTCGCCGGGCTTCAGCGCAATGTTTACTGCGGCCCAGTTCACGAAGCCCGGCTGCGTCTCGATCACCCAGAAGTTTTTGCGCTTGAAGCCGCGCGCCATGTCGTGCGCAAAGCCGTTGTGCACCGGATCGATCTTGCCGTCGGGCATGTAGTCATCCCACGCGGCCAGGTCGAGGATGTCCTCGGTCACGTAGTGGTCGTACTGGTCGAAGTAGCCCATGGTGTTGGTGGTGATCCACTGGCGCTTGTCGGCCAGCGGGCGGATGACATCGATCTGGTTCTTCAGGTAGCTGCGCCAGGTGTCAGAGACATAGAGCCGCCAGTTGAGCTCGAGGCCGGGGTTGCCGCCATGCTTCGGCAGCGGGATCTGCGACCAGTCCGAGTACGTCTGCGACCAATAGCTCGTGGTCCAGCGGGTGTTCATGTTGTCCAGTGTGCCGTACTTCTTCTTTAGCCACTGCTGGAACTGTTTCTGCGTGGCCTCGTCGAAGCTGTCGGCGGCCAGCTCGTTGTCGATCTGCCAGCCGATGACGTATGGGTTGTGGCCCAGCTTCTCGGCCATCTTCTGCGCGATCAGCCTCGCGAGTTCGCGGTACTTGGGGTCGTCGAAGCTGAACTGCTGGCGGTTGCCATGCTCGTCGCGGCGACCATTCGCGTCCACGCGCAGGGTCTGGGGATACTTCTGCGTGAGCCATGCCGGAGGTGCGGCGGTGGGCGTCCCCAACACGGTGTAGATGCCGTGCTTGCCGGCCAGGTTCACGGCGCGCTCCAGCCAGTCGAGCTTGTAGACACCCTCGCTTGGCTCCATCGAACTCCACGCAAACTCCGCAATGCGGACCACATGGATGTGCGCCTGCTCCATCAGCGTGAGATCGGCTTCCCACCGCGACTCCGGCCACTGCTCGGGGTACCAGGCGTCGCCCAACATCAAGGGCGGCGGCGGAGGGGCCGCCGGAGCCTTTTGCGCCGCGACCAGCGGTGCCAGAACGGTCGAAGCGGCAAGGAAGGCAAAGCAGCAAACAGCAGAGATCGGAGTGCGAGGCAGTCTGAGCATGGGACTTCAGTAAACGTTTCCGGTCAGCACGATGTCAACGAGAACCGAACGCACTTTCCGCCGTTTGGGAATGGCTCAGGCCGGCCAGGCAGAGAGTGTCCGGCATCACAGCCCCGCCCGCAGACAGCGGCGGAGACTGACTTTGCGGCCTTGTCTGCCGCCACAGGAGTGTGCCATGGGCGCAGATTCGACAAAGACCGTAGGGCCGATGCAGATCATGGATGGCAATGACGCTGCGGCGTCGGTGGCGTACAGGCTTTCGGAGGTCATCGCGATCTACCCCATCACGCCGTCGTCGCCGATGGCGGAGTCCGCCGACCAATGGCGCACCGATGGCCGCAAGAACATCTGGGGCGCCGTGCCCATCGTGGAAGAGATGCAGAGCGAGGGTGGCGCGGCAGGCGCATTGCATGGCGCGCTGCAGGCCGGAGCCTTCGGCACCACGTTCACGGCATCGCAGGGCCTGCTGCTGATGATCCCCAACATGTTCAAGATCGCGGGCGAGCTGACGCCAACGACAATGCATGTCACCGCCCGCACGCTGGCGACGCACGCGCTCTCGATCTTCGGCGATCACTCCGATGTGATGGCCTGCCGGTCGACCGGGTGGGCGATGCTGTGCTCGAACTCGGTGCAGGAGGCCGGCGATATGGCGCTGATCGCGCAGATCGCCACGCTCGAGTCGCGCATCCCGTTCATGCACTTCTTCGACGGCTTCCGCACCTCACACGAGATCAACAAGGCGTACCCCATCTCCGATGAGACGATCCGCGCGCTGCTCGACGATAAGTACATCATCGAGTACCGCAAGCAGGCGTTGAGCCCGGATCGCCCGCGCATTCGCGGCACGGCACAGAACCCCGATGTCTTCTTCCAGGCGCGCGAAGCGGCGAATCCGTACTACATCGCGGCGGCGGGAATCGTGCAGTCGGTGATGGATCGCTTTGCGGCGCTGACCGGCCGTGCGTATCACCTCTTCGACTACTACGGCGCGGCCGATGCCGAACGCATCATCATCGTGATGGGCTCCGGAGCCGAGGCGGTTGAGGAGACAGTCGATGCGCTGAACCGCAACGGTGAGAAGGTGGGTCTGCTGAAGGTGCGGCTGTATCGGCCTTTCGATGCGACCGCGTTCCTCAAGGCGATGCCCGCGACGGTCAAGTCGATCGCTGTACTGGATCGGACGAAGGAACCTGGCGCCTCCGGAGATCCACTCTACCAGGACATCGTCACGGTGCTCGCCGAGCATCACGACAAGCTGCCGTTCGGTTCGAAGCCACAGGTCATCGGCGGCCGCTATGGCCTTTCGTCCAAGGAGTTCACGCCCGCGATGGTGAAGGGCATCTACGACGAGCTGGCAAAGGCCGAGCCCAAGAACCACTTCACCATCGGCATCGATGACGACGTCACGCACTTCAGCCTCAACTACGACCCGAGCTTCTCGACGGAAGACCCGCAGACTGTTCGCGCGCTCTTCTTTGGCCTCGGCTCCGACGGCACGGTGGGAGCGAACAAGAACTCGATCAAGATCATCGGCAACGAGACGGATCTCTACGCGCAGGGCTACTTCGTGTACGACTCGAAGAAGTCGGGTTCGATGACGACCTCACACCTACGCTTCGGCCCTCACCCGATTCGCTCGACATACCTCATCTCGAAGGCGAACTTTCTTGCCTGCCATGAGTTCAGCTTCCTGGAGCGGCTCGATGTGCTCGAGGCTGCGATGCCCGGCGCGGTCTTCCTGCTGAACACGCCATACTCCTCCGAAGACGTGTGGGATAAGCTGCCGCGCATGCTGCAGCAGGAGATCGTTCACAAGCAGATCGAGTTCTATGTCATCGACGGCTCGAAGGTCGCACGCGATGCGGGCATGGGCTCGCGCATCAACACCATCATGCAGACGTGCTTCTTCGCCATCAGCGGCGTGCTGCCGCGTGAAGAAGCTATCGCGCAGATCAAGAAGTCCATCCGTAAGACCTATGGCAAGCGTGGTGAGGCAGTCGTCGAGAAGAACTTCGCCGCAGTCGATGCCGCACTCGCGCATCTAGAAAAAGTCAAGATTCCTTCATCGGCGACCTCGGAGCTTGAACTCGCGGCATCGCTCTCGGGCAATCCTCCCGAGTTTGTCGGCCATGTCATCGGCACCATCGCTGCGGGCAAAGGCGACAGCCTGCCGGTCAGCGCATTCCCTGCAGGCGGAGCCTTCCCGACGGGCACGGCACAGTATGAGAAGCGCAACATCGCACAGTTCATCCCCGTGTGGGATGAGGAGCTTTGCATCCAGTGCGGCAAGTGCGTGCTGGTCTGTCCGCACGCGGTAATTCGGTCGAAGGTCTATAGCCCGGAGCTTGCAGCGGGAGCGCCGGAGACCTTCAAGTCCGCGAAGCCCATGTGGAAGGGCCGCGAGCAGGAGCGCTACACGCTGCAGGTCGCACCGGAGGACTGCACGGGTTGCAGTGTGTGCGTGGAGATCTGCCCGGTGAAGAGCAAGACCGATCCCGAGCACAAGGCGATCAACATGCAGCCGCAGGCGCCGTTGCGTGTGCCGGAGCGCGAAAACTGGGAGTACTTCCTCTCCATCCCTGAGACCGATCGCAGCACGCTTTCCCACACGCAGGTCAAGGATCTGCAATTGCTGCAGCCGCTGTTCGAGTTCTCCGGCGCGTGCCCGGGCTGTGGCGAGACCGCGTACATCAAGATGCTCACGCAGCTCTTCGGCGATCGCCTATACATCGCGAACGCGACAGGCTGTTCGTCGATCTATGGTGGCAGTCTTCCGGCCACGCCCTACAGCCAGAACGCCGCAGGCCGTGGGCCTACATGGGCGAACTCGCTCTTCGAGGACAACGCCGAGTTCGGCTTTGGCATGCGCACCGCGCTCGATCAGCAGAAGGACTTCGCGGAGACGCTGCTCAAACGGCTCGAGGAGCCTGTGAGCACAGCACTGACGACTGAGATCCTCAAAGCGCCGCAGGCCACCGAGACGGAGATCAATGCACAGCGTCAGCGTATCGAGCTTCTGCGCTCGCGGCTTGCCACGGTCGATAGTTCCGACGCGCGCAACCTGCTGGCGGTTGCGGATTCACTTGTCCGCAAGAGCGTATGGATCCTGGGCGGCGATGGTTGGGCCTATGACATAGGCTTCGGCGGCCTCGATCACGTGTTGGGCTCGGGCAAGAACGTCAACGTGCTGGTGATGGATACCGAGGTTTACTCGAACACCGGTGGCCAGGCCTCGAAGGCGACACCACGCGGTGCAGTGGCGAAGTTCGCGACCGCAGGCAAGGGGATGAACAAGAAGGACCTCGCGATGGAGGCGGTCAGCTACGGCTATGTGTACGTCGCGCGCGTCGCGCTGGGCGGCAGCGACAGCCATGTGATCAAGGCCTTCCAGGAGGCCGAGGCGCACGATGGGCCGTCGTTGATCATCGCGTATGCCAGCTGCATCGCGCATGGCTATGACCTCGTGCACTCGCTCGATCAGCAGAAGCGTGCGGTGCAGTCCGGCTACTGGCCGCTGATGCGTTACAACCCGAAGCTACGCGACGAAGGCAAGAACCCGTTCCAACTGGATTCGCGCGCACCGACGATCCGGCTGAAGGACTATGCGTATCGCGAGTCGCGCTACACGATGCTGGAGCGCAGCAATCCTGAGGTCGCGGCGAAGCTGCTCGAAGAGGCGCAGGACGACGTCGAGCGCCAGTGGCGCGTGTACTCCGCGCGGGCCGCAATGCCCGGCCGCTCCGAGACGCCGCACATCGCGCCCGAGGAGCAGATCGCAGAGCCAGCCAAGACGAAGGTGTAAACAGGAAGAATGGTTGAGTGCGAGGCCGCCCCGCGGCTGCTCCACTCGCTTCGTCAGTTCAGGGTCTCGGAGTACAGGCTGCTTGCGTCGTGGGTCGCCTCAGAGACGATGATCGACTTGCCGTCTGGAGCAATGACGAATCCCCCAACGTACGATGGCGGCAGCTTCGTCAGGTGGGCTACGATCTTCGCAGCCTTCGTCTCCGGGGAGATCTGATAGATGGTGGCCTGCGCGTTGTCGTTCGTCGCGACAGCGACATAGACAAAACCATTCGCTATCACGATGTCGTCGATGAACCGAGCGATTCCATCGGTATGAAAGATCGTCTCGCTGCTTCCATCCTGAATATTCCGGCGGACGAGAGCGAACGATTGTCCTCCCTCGGTGAAGTACATCCACTTGCCGTCGGCGGAAGGCTGGAACCCACCCACAGCTTCCCAGAACATGGGTTCCGGGCGCTCCGCTCCATCAATGCGGACGCGCCAGATGCGCGACGTCCCATCATCGTTGGAGGAGTAGTACACGTAGCGGCCGTCGGGACTGAACACCGCACAAATATCGCGATTGCGGGTGGACGTTACCTGCTTCAGATCGCCGCTAGCAACGGTGTAAACATAAATGTTGGTCGCCGGCCCATTGCGAAGACTGAAGACCACGGAGCGGCTATCCGGGGACCAGGCCGGGAAGAAGACAAACTGCTTGCCGTCGAAATGCGTCACCTGCCTGGGCGCTGAATCGCCGATGCGACCAATCCACAACTGCTCTGGGCCGCTCCTCGTGCTGCTGAATGCGAGAAGCTTGCCGTCCGGGGAGATGGCAGGGTCCATATCGACCGCGGCCGATGGAAACAAGGGCTCGCCCGGAGACGCGCCCATAAGCGAATAGCGTACGAAGGCGGTGGCAAGCTCCGCGTGCGTGAAGACGAAGCGTCCGTCTCTTGTCAAGGCCGGTTCGATGGCTTCGAAGTTCGCCGGAGTCATCTGCTGCATTGGACCACCCGCGGCTGGGATCTTCCAGATGCCATAGTGATTGGTGGGGCCGTCATTGGTCCCGAAGAGAATCGACCGTCCGCCATCGGTCCAGGCGATGCCTCGAACTCCGTGCATGTCGCGGGTGAGCCGGTTCGCTGGGTTGTTCTGTTCTCCCCTGGCCGAGACAACATACAGGTCGCCGAGGCCGCCCCTGCGAAACGCAACGAGCTTGCCATCGGGAGAGAACTTACCTTCGATGTCGCCTGTCGAGCCCGTGGGGGGCGAGGTCAGAGCCACTCGGTCTCCAGTCGCAATGGAGATCAGGACCAGACGCATGGGGCTCGAAGGGGACATCTGCTCTGCGGTGAGCAAGGTCGCACCATCCGGTGACCAGTCCAGTGCGGGGTCGTCAATCGCGACATAGGCCAGCACATTGAAGGGACCGAACGTCATCGTGGTGGCGTCCTTGATATGCTCGCAGACGATCTCGAAGCGAGCCGGTGCGAGCCTTCGGATGAAGGCGATGCGCTGACCGTCGGGGGACCACGCGGGCGTCATCTCAGCCGTGTCATCGTGGGTAAGGCGAACCGGCGCTGCGCCGCTGGCCGGCGTGTAGAGATAGATATGGCTGCGTCCTGTGCCGGCATCGGTGGACGCGAACGCTAACCGCAAACCATCCGGAGACCAGGCCGGATCGGAGGCGTGGTCGGGAAGATTCAGCTGTTGCAGCGTTCGCGTAGAACCCGCTGCTGACTTCGTGGCGCGGCTCAAACGCCAGAGGAAGATCACGCCAACGAGCCCAATCGCGATACACGCAAGCAGAAGCCACGTCGAAGGGGCGCGCTTCTTCTTCTCCTCAGCGTTGGCCAGGACGGTAGAGCGCTCCGCAGCTTCGTCGCTGGGGACCGCGAGCTCTTCCGCCCAATCGGTGAAGTCGGTCTTGCGGTTCGGCAGCGTACGCGAGATCCGAGGCACATAGCCGCCCTTGGGAAGATCGATGCGAATCGGATCGTCGTTGCCTTCGGTGCGATAGTACTCATCCAGTTTGTCGCGGACACGCCGCGCATGCACACGAACGATCGGATCGATCTTCGGGTTGTAGTCCGGAGCCCGGTTGAAGACCCCCACCGCGATGGTGGTCTCCTTCAACTCGACGGTCTTCTTGCCCGAGCTGTTCCGGACGCAGAAGTGCAGGAACTGCGCTGAGCGTGGCGATCCTACAAATGCAGGAGACGCAAGGATGCGCTGCAACTGGGCATCGATGTCCGCCTGTTTCACCATATCTTTAGGCTAGAGAGCGTGGGTTAACGTACGTTGAACGGCGTTACCCCTCGCTTTACCCCGCTTTACCCCGCGATACGACTGCAGTTTGATCGTGCCGTGCCAAGCTCCGTGCATGACTACTCAGCGCACAACGTCTCCAGTCGCTCGGCTCCGGCGTTGCCTCCGGCTTGTTCGCAGCACATGGATCTCAGCCCTTCTCTTCGCGGCCGCATCCACAGCTCTGGCCCAAAGCAGTTCCGTCAGCGGTCATGTTGTCGATGCCTCAGGGGCGCCGGTCCAGGGCGCACAGATCGTCATCACCAGCGCCTCGACTCATGAGAGCACGACGGTGAAGACCAATGGCTCCGGCTACTACCTGCTTCCCCCACTGCCTCCCGGCGACTACACCATGGACGCCACGGCGCCAACCTTTTCTACGGTCAACATCACCGGCATCAAGCTCGAAGTCGGCAGCAGTCGTTCGCTGGACCTTACGCTGAAGGCGATGGCGCAATCGCAGGAGGTGACCGTGACCGCCACGCCTCCGGAGCTGCAGACGAGCACCATCGACCGCGGCAACGTGATCGAGAGCCAGTTCGTGGAGAACACGCCGCTCAACATCCGCAACCCGCTGCAGCTGGTGAACTTTGCGCAGGGCGTCACCGCGTACAGCAGCGCGTCAGGCAACAACGACGCCAGCGAAGCCTACACGAATACCTTCCGCATCAATGGCGGCAAGCTCGCTACGACGGAGAGCCTTCTGGATGGCGGCTCCAACACCACGATGTACGACTACAACGCGATCGCAGCAGTGCCGCAGGTGGACTCCATCCAGGAGTTCAAGGTGTTGACCACGGCTTATGCGGCAGAGTGGGGCCGCACCAGTGGCGGTGTCGTCACCTTCGCAACCAAGGCGGGTACGGATCGGCTGCACGGTAGCGCCTTCGAATACATCCGCAACAGTGATGCGGACGCCAACGGCTTCAACGCCGACGAGACCAAGACCGCGAAGCCGCATTTCGAGCGCAATCAGTTTGGCTTCGCGCTGGGCGGCCCCGTTGCCTTTCCTCCGCACTACCACGATGGCGATCACCGCACGTTCTTCTTCGTCACGTACGAGGGGCTGCGCCAGACACAGGCGAGCAGCTTCTTCTACACCGTCCCGACCGCACTGGAACGCAAGGGCGATTTTTCGCAGACCTTCGACGCCAACGGCAATCAGATTGTCATCTATGACCCCAGCACGACGACGCTGCAGCCCGTGGGCAGCACCGCCTGCACGTCGACTCCGGTCACGACCGGGCAGACGGTCTACTGTCGCGCGCCCTTCGCCGGCAACAAGATCCCCAGCCTGGATGCTGCCGGCGCGGCGCTGATGAACAGCTATCCGCTGCCGAATCGTCCCGGCACGGGCGCAAGCTCGGTAAACAACTTCTTCTCGAACAGCCCGACCAGGAGCACGCAGAACACGGTCAACTTCCGGCTCGACCATCGCTTTACCGAGCGGCAGTCTGTCTTCGCCCACTACGACTGGTTTCAGCGCCACAACAGCAACGGCGACCCGTATGGCAACGGCCTGTCGCCGACCGCCAATCCGCAACGGTTGCCGGGCGAGAACATCATGGTGAACCACACCTGGGCTCTTTCGCAGGACTCCGTCTTCCAGCATTTTTTTGTCTACGCACATCAGGAGTCGAACCGTTCGCCTACGACGCTGGGTTACGATCCGACCAAGCTGGGATTCAACGCGAACGTGACACAAGGACTCGCTTCGACGGCCTTCCCGGCGATTACGAGCGCAAGCCGCCTCAGCGCACTCGGGCCGCAGAGCGGTCTGGAGTCGGACGGCGGCACCACCTTCCAGTACGCTGCCTCACTGGTTTATCTGAAGGGGAAGCACAACTTCAAGTTCGGCGTCGACTATCGCTACCTCACGCTGAAGCTTCAGATCAATCAGCTGGTGTCGCTTACGGGCAACAGCAATTTCACCGGCGGCCCGAACGTCGGCACGCTGTCTACCGAGCCTGACTCCGGCAGCGGCGTCGCGGACCTCCTGCTGGGCACCGGTACCGTCACCAGCGGCATCCTGCCGGGCTATCACATCACGCATCCGTACCTGGCGTTCTATGCGCAGGATGAGTATCACGTGACACCGAAGCTCACGCTGAACTATGGCCTGCGCTACAACCTGGAATATCCAGATAGCGAAGACCACAACGAGTATCAGTATCTCGATCTCACCTCGAACTCCCCGTTGAACTCTCAGGTCACATCGCTCGGCACGCTCACCGGCGGCCCCGGCTTCGTGGGAACGAATGGCGTAGGCTCCCACGTGCAGACAATGCAGTTCCTCAACTTCGATCCGCGTGTCGGTGTTGCTTATCACTGGGATGAGAAGACTGTCGTGCGTGCTGGCTTCGGCATCTTCCACGCGCCGGCGTGGGTGAACCTTGGCAATCCGCTCTCGCAGGGCTACTCAGCGACGACGACCTCAAACCCGGCACAGGCCAATGGCGTGACGCCTCTCTACAACATGGATAACCCGTTTCCTTCGGGCCTGACGCCGGTGAGCGGCAACAGCCTTGGTCTCGCAACCAACGCCGGCCTGTCCACCGCGGGTTACGCGCGCCAGCAGAAGGTCAGCTACAGCAACCAGTGGTCGTTCGATGTGCAGCGTGAGCTGCCCGGAAACTTTGTGGTCACGCTGGGCTACGTCGGCAATAGCGGCGTGCATCTGTATGTGCCGGTCAACTACAACCAACTGCCGGACAGCGATCTCGCAGAGGGCTCGGCGTTGACCGCCACCGTGGCCAACCCGTTCTCCGGCGTGATCACGAACAAGACCTCGACCCTCAGTGCATCGACGGTGCGGGCTTTCCAACTGCAGTTGCCGCACCCGCAGTTCACCACCATGACAGCCTACGGCGTGGGCGCTGGACACTCGGACTACAACGCGCTGCAGCTTTCCCTCGAGCATCGGTTCAGCCAGGGTCTTGCCTTGCTCTTCGCGTATACACACAGCAAGGCAATGGATAACGTGGGCGATTATTTCCTGAGTGGTGGATTCCAGGATAATTATTGTCCGTCGTGCGATCGCTCGATCTCGCAGCAGGATCTTGCCAACGTCATTCGCATCAGCGGACAGTATGAGCTGCCGTTTGGTGTTGGTAAGCCGTTCGCCAACCACGGATTCCTCGCTCAAGCTGTGGGTGGCTGGAGTCTCGGCAGCTTCTTCACCTATGACGATGGTGCGCCGCAGCAGATCACTTCGCCGGCGAACAGCACGAACAGCACGAACGTCTTTGGCGGCGGATCCACGATACGTCCAAACATCACGGGTATCTCGACTGCGGTACCCGGCGGCCGTCACTTGAAGATCGGTCAGGGCGCTAGCGTCCTCAGCGAGTACTTCAATCCTGCGGCTTTCAGCGCTACGCCGGCCTTCACCTTTGGCAACGCGCGGCGCTACCAGGAGACGATCCGCCTGCCGGGCACGCTCAACTTCGACATGCTCGCGGAAAAGACCTTCCGCATGCCGGAGTCCACCGCACTGACCTTCCGATTCGAGGCCTTCAATGCCTTCAACCGCGTACAGTTCGGCGGCCTGACCACAGCGTATGGCTCCAGCAGCTTCGGCTATATGTCGCCGACGCAGGTCAACAGCCCACGCAGCCTGCAGGCTAGCCTCCGCCTCGCGTTCTAGTTCTGAACTTCTCAATATGGGCCAGCCGCCGTCCCCCTGGCGTCTGGCCCATCATCCCCTTTTCCAGGACATGAAATGAAGAAGCTCCAACTCCTCCTTGCTCTGGCGCTCGCCGCAGCAACCATTGCCCATGCGGAAGTTACTAGCCTCGAATGCACGCAGACGGGCCCCACCACCTATCAGCTCTCCTATGCGATGACCCGCGACACGCATAGCGTCGAGATCTTTGCCAGCACCAGCGCCGATGGCTCCTCCGGCATGACGTCGTTGCTCAAAACCTCCGACGTGCGCGCCGTGGTGGACGCACGCAAGCCCGGCGAACGTGTCTACTTCTTCCTCAAGCCCGACCACGGTGAGCAGCGAGAGGTATCGATCCGTCACCTGCCGCTGCAGGGCACGCCCAACTTCCGCGACCTTGGCGGTTACGAGACCACGGATGGCCGCTTCGTGCGATGGGGCCTGCTCTATCGCTCCGGTGTACTGACGCACCTTACGCCTACCGACTACGCCTATCTCACGCCGCTCGGCATCCGCGTCGTCTGCGACTTCCGCACCGCACAGGAGAACTCGGTCGAACCGGAGCTTTGGGTGCCGGGCGCCACCGTCGATCACATCAGCCTTCCCATCGGCGATGGCAATAGTAAGTCCTCGGTCTCGTCACTGCAGCAGATGCTCGCGAACAACCCGTCCGCCGAACAGTTGAGGCAGAGGATGACCGAGACCTATGGCGGCTTCGCGTTCACGAACGCGCCCGAGTATGCCAAAGTCTTCAAGCAGCTGGAGCAGGATCACCTGCCGCTGCTGTATCACTGCACGGCGGGCAAGGATCGCACCGGAGTCTTCAGCGCCTTGGTGCTGCTCACGCTCGGAGTGCCTGAGAAGACCGTCATCGCGGACTATGCTCTGACGAATAGGTACCTCGCGGGCGCCATGACCGCCGAGCAAAGCCAGAAGATGCTCGCCAGTAACCCGGGATTGGCGCAAGCCACTCCCGAACAGCGCAACGTGCTGATCGCGGCCGACCCGGCGTATCTCGAGAGCACGCTTCGCCAGATCGACCAGCGCTACGGTTCCTTCACGAACTACCGCAGAACTGTCCTCAACGTCTCCGATGAGGACGTCGAGAGACTCCGATCGAGGCTCCTCGAACGATAACCCACGCTTGGTTCCGGACCTTAGACTCCGCACCGCGGGGTGAGCTTGAAACTCACCCCGTGGTGCGGAGTCTATCGTTTCGTAGTTGATCGACCAGCAGGACCGACTCCTTCGAGGCGTTGATCCGCTTCCATCAGCTGACGGCGTTGCGGCGAATGACCTCCGCATAAAAGCTCGCGCTCGATTTGGGGATGCGTTGCTGGGTCTTGAAGTCGACGTAGGTAATTCCGAAGCGTTTATCGTAGCCGTCGGCCCACTCGAAGTTATCGAGAAGGCTCCATAGGAAGTAGCCCTTCACAGGCACGCCTTCGCTCACCGCCCGCTGGAGCTGGGTGAGATAGTTACGCAGAAACATCACGCGATCGGTGTCATAGACGTGGCCATCTGCGGCCACTTGATCTGTTGATGAGCACCCGTTCTCCGTGATGTAGATCTCGCGCACGTTCCATATCTCGCTGACGAACTTTGGCACCCAGTACAAGGCTTCCGGCCCGATCGTGAGCCAGGGGCTGTACATGTGAGGATACGATGCTGGATCGGGCACCATCGCATAGCCGAGCTCGTTGGCTTCGGCACGCACATAGGCTGGCTGATAGACGTTGGTACCGACGAAGTCGAGCGGAGACGAGATGATGCGCAGATCTTCCGGCGTGAACTTCGGGGCGTTTGCTCCGAGGCGCTTGAGGTAATGGTCGGTATAGCGGCCTCCCGCGATCACCGTGAGATAGGCAGCGTTCTCCTCACGAAACGCGATACGCGTGGCCGCGATGTGCTCCTTCGACTCGATGAGGGGCGTTGTGGCGACGGGGTTCTCGGCGATGCCAACCTTTGTGCCCGCTGGCGTACTCGCGCGAATCGCCTGAACCGCCATGCCGTGCCCCAGCACCACGTGGTGCGTGAGCTGTGCGAGCTTGCCGGCGGACAGATGAAGTCCCGGGGCGTGGCGTCCCTCCCGGTTGCCGACCTCCACAAACGTGCGGAGTTCGTTCATGGTCATGAAGTGCTTCACGCGGTCGCCGAGTTTGCCCGCGGTGTATCCGGCGTAGTCGGCGAAGGCCTTTGCCGTGTCCCGGTTCTCCCAGCCGCCGCGATCCTGCAGCGCTTGCGGCAGGTCCCAGTGATAGAGCGTGCAGAAGGGCTGAATACCCGCCTCAAGCAGAGCATCCGCGAGGCGCCGATAGAAGTCGACTCCCTGCTGGTTCGGCGCGCCAACGCCGTTGGGAAAGATCCGTGGCCAGGCAACGGAGAAGCGGAAGGTCTTGAGGCCGAGTTCTTTCATCAGCCGGATGTCCTCGCGATAACGATGATAGAAATCATCCGCGACATCGCCTGTATCTCCGCCATCGATCTTGCCGGGTGTGTGCGAGAACGTATCCCAGATCGACACGCCGCGGCCACCCTCCTTCACCGCACCCTCCACCTGGTACGAGGCTGTCGCCGAACCCCAGAGGAAGCCCGCGGGGAAGCTGCGAGCCGTGCTCGTATGTGGCTCGGGCCGGGATTGTGCATGGGATTGTGTTGCGAGCCCCGGTAATGCGGCCGCCGCCGCCGAGCCGCTCAGCAAACGTGCCAGAGTACGCCTGGAAATCCTGTCGAACATAACTCTCCTGCAAGTTGAATCTTGGGCCATGAAGACACAACGTCCGCCGGGCACGGGTAATGCTGCCCGGCGGACTCTGCGCGCGGTCGAAGGGTCGATACGTGCTCTAGAATTTCACCTTCAGCGCAAACTGAATCTGCCTTGGGGTGTAGTTAGGATCGGTGTCGGTCACCGTGCCGAAGGAACTGTTGCCCAGCTGCACGTTACCGCTGCCATCGTTGATGAAGTAGCTCGGCGTATTGCTGATGTTGAAGGCCTCGGCCCGGAACTGGAGAGCGACGCGCTCCGTTACGGCGAAGTCTTTGATCAGCGAGAAATCCACGTGCCGGAAGTGCGGCCCAAAGAGCGCATTCCGCTGCGTGGTGCCAATCGTCCCCAGGGTCTGCGGAGCAAAGGCAGCTGTGTTGAAGTAGCCCGAGAGTGTGGGATGACCGATGTGCGGGTTGCCTACGATATTTGGCCGATCCGGGCCACCGCTGTTCTGCGGCGTGGAGCGGTTGCTGAAGGCGTCACCGGCGTTCGCCATGGTGTAGTCGCAGTTGACATGGTTGATGCCACCGCTACAACCACCACCGTTGACGATGTCGAAGGGCTTGCCGCTCTGCCATACCGCGATCGAGTTCACCTCGTAGCCGCCCAGCAGGGCCTTTTTGAAGCCGCTGAAGTTCTTGCCGAAGGGAAGGGCATAGGTCACCGAAGAGGCAAAACGATTCTGGATGTCGTTTTCGGCGACACCGTAGTCGATCTGCCGGATGCGGGTGGGATCCGCGTTACTCCAGCTGCGTCCGCCGCCTTCCGCGGAGAAGCCGGTGATGTCGCTCATCCCCTTACCCCACGTGTAGTTCGTATCGAACGCCAGACCATGCTCGAAGCGCCGCTGGAACGAGACCTGCAGCGCGTTGTAGTTGGAGACACCCTCCGACGCCATCCAGCCGACGCTGGAGAGCGACCCAAGGAGACTGTGCAGTTTATAGTTTGCCAAGCCCGGGTTGTTTGGGTCTGGGACGAATGGCGCCGGCTGGTTGATGTCGTTGATGGTTTCCGGCATGTGCTGGCCGATGTTGCCTACGTACCCGATGGTCAGAACGTTGGCGCCGAACTGCTGCTCCACCTGGAGGTTGAACTGCTGAATGAGAGCGCTGCGGAGCTTCGGATCTTCGGCAACGAAGGAGAGGTTGGCGACGGCGGCGAGATTGGACACAACCGGGGCGCTAGGTACCGGAAGACCGGCATCGAAGGTTCCCGGAGCACCCACGCCGCAGGTGCCGTTCTGGCCAGCAGGTAACGTTCCACCGTTGTAGGCCGTTTCGATTGCGACCGCGCGATCGGACTGGCAGTTGGGGCTGAAGACGGAGACGAAGGGAATGTTCTTCAGATCGGCATTGGACGTGTAGTTGGTGGGGAAGAAACTCATGCCATAGCCGCCGCGCAGCACCGTGCCGGGAAACACCCGGGCCGAGAATCCAATGCGCGGAGCCACGTTGGAGTAATCCGTCTTGATCCCGGCGTGCCCATCGACGCCGTTTACATTGGCAATTTTCAGCGCGCTGGTGATATTCCCTGCGTTCGAGTTCATCGCCTGGTTGAAGTCGAAGTTGGAGATATGTGAGTGCGCTTCGGTGAATGGTGTGAAGACGTCGTAGCGCACACCCAGCTGGATGCTTACCGCGGAGGTCACCTTCCACGAATCTTCCACAAAGAAGCTGGGCTCATAGGTGCGGTAGTCGGGGGGGGTGAGGTTGTAGTTACGGCTGTCGGCGTTGAATGCGCCGACCAGGCTCGACGCAAGGTTGTTATCCTGAGTCTTGGGGCTACTGGTCGGAACATTGTCAGTGACCAGGCCAAAGGTGTACTGCCCGGCAGCGAACGAGCTCTGCACGTTGCGCGCCTGACGCCGGATGTAACTAGCTCCAGCTTTGAAGTTGTGGTTGCCACGCGTGTAGCTCACGTTGGCCAGGTACTGGTACGAGCTGTCGATGTCTCCGAGCGGGACATAGGCGCCGTCGCCGATATCGGAGAACGGGCCGAACTGGATGGGAGTGAGGTAATTGGATAGCGTGTTGAAGTTCATGTTCGCGCCGAACCCGAGCTTGGTGTCCGGGCTCAAGCCATAGTTAAGCGGGGCGGAGAAGTTGTTGATACGCGTGTAGGCGGCGCGCAGGTCGATCAGCAGACTCGGCGTAAAGATGTGCGTGTAGCCGAAACCATATTGCTGCGCATAGTCCGTTGCTGGACCGTCGAAGTCGTAGCGGCCGCCGCTGATCTGGAGTCCGTTGACGGTGCCGAGACCCGGAGGCGTAAAGGTGTTGAACTTATTCGAGTCGTAACGGCCGAAGAAGAGGTTGCGGTCGTTGAAGCGGTGATCGATGCGGACATCGAAGCTGTTGCCATTCTGCGTCTTGTTGGGGCTGATGATCGAGTTATTGGTGAGGCAGGTCGCAGCCGGCGTGGGGTTGGGATCTGTGCATCCCGGCGTGTTCGGCGCAGGAAACAGCATAAGGTAGTTCAGCGCGATAGGGTCCACCGTGTAGCCCGTTGTCCCATTGCCCGCGTTGATCAAAGTCTGCGGGGTCTCGCCGTTGAGGCTGTGGATGGCGTCGTACTCATACATGTCCGGCACGTTCTTTTTGTAGGTCACGCCGGAGACATTGCGCAGGCCCTCGTAGTCGCCGAAGAAGAAGGTGCGATCGCGGAAGATCGGGCCGGAGATCGACGCGCCGAACTGGTTCTGACGCAGCTCGGGCTTACGGCCGGTCCGCTGTGAGACGTTGTACGCATCGAAAATATCATTACGGAAGTACTCATACACTGTTCCGTGGAACTGGTTCGTGCCCTGCTTGGTGATGAGCGAGACCACACCGCCGGCCGTGCGTCCTGCCTCCGCCGTATAGTTGTTGGTCTGGATCGTGATCTCCTGGATCGCCTCGACGACAGGCTTGATCCCAGTCGTGCCGATGATGCGCTCGTTGTCGTCGATGCCGTCGACGGTGGTGTTATTGAGCGTGTCATCCTGGCTATTAACCGAGAAGCTGCTGGAAGGACGACGATCGTCCGGGCGGCCGCCGCTGGTCAGACCGTTGCCCGGACCCTCGTTGGCGCCCGGGACCAGCTGCACCAGCTGCACATAGTTGCGTCCGTTCAAGGGAAGGTCCTGCACGGCCTGCGCGGTGACGGTCGAGCTGACCGTAGAGTTCTCGCTCTGGAGCAGAGGAGTCTGCGCCTCGACGTTCACCACTTCGCTTTGCGCGCCAACCGTAAGTGCTTCGTCGGCTCGGGCACGGTCGCCCGCTTCCACCGAGAGGTCGGACGTCTTGGTGGACTTGAAGCCTGAGGCTGTGACCTCCACGCTATAGTGCCCGGGAGCAAGCAACGGGAAGAGATAGCTGCCGCTGGAGTCGGTCTTCGCATTGCGGGTCTCATTGGTTCCGAGGTTGCGGATCGTGACGCTGGCGCCGGGTACCGCCGCTCCGGTGGGATCGCTCACGGTGCCGAGAATATCGGCCGTGGTGAGCTGGGCATGGGCGAGAGGTTGGACGAGAAGAAGGAGCAGGAGGATCGCCATCCAACCTGTCTTACGAATATGTGCGCTGCACTGGCCGGTGCAAGTGAGAACGTTGCTCTTGATTGCTGTCATAGTGGTTCCTGGATGTTCGTGACGTTCTATGGGTAACCCACAGCCGCACCGAACTCACGATGAGTTCGGCCCCGATCTGTGGCTCATTGTTGATCGGCACGGAGAATAGGAACCTGGAAGAGCTTCTGTGAAGGTTCTTTCTGGAAGCTCACCGAGGTAAAGAACGCATTGCCGCGAAATCAAACGCTTTTTCGCGCCAGGTAAAGGAGCTCTTAACCTGTTTGCCATCGATGCAAGAAGTCGCTTATGCTCAGCAGCGGCTGCCGAGGACCACCGCCAATGCATATGAACGGGACAGTAGTGTGGATTCCAGAGACCGAACAAGAACGGGAGATGGTGCGCCAGCAGATGAATCGCCTGCTGGAGACGAGCCACTTCCGCAACAGCCGTCGCTACCCTGCGCTGTTTCGCTTCATCGTGGAGGAGGCTCTTGCTGGCCGCGGTGAGTACCTGAAGGAACGCCTCATCGGCGTCCGTGTCTTCGGTCGACCGGCCGACTATGACACCGCGGCCGATCCTGTGGTGCGCGTCACCATCGCCGAGATCCGGAAGCGAATCGCGCAGTATTATCACGACGACGGGCACGACCTCGAGATGCGTATTGAGCTGACTCCTGGCTCCTACGAACCCGAGTTTCGTCCGGGGCGCGAAGGCGGTCTACCGCATCTTCACGAGGCGTCGCATGCTGCAGTCGAGTTCCCATCGCATGATCTCGTGCACTCGCCGGCGTCAACGGAGATCCCTCCCTCCGGCGCGATGGCTTCTCCTGGCATCCGCGCAAAGCTGACGCGGCGGAAGCACTGGGCCACAGCTGTCGCAGCACTCGTCCTTACCGCTGGCGGCAGCTTGTATATGGGATGGAGGGCAACCCGGCCTACAGCGGTCGACGAGCTCTGGTCGCCAATCATTGCACCTCACTCCGCCGTGACCTTAGTGCTGCCGATGGCGGGCGGAAAGTTCGGCGATAACACGCAACCGGATCCGGCGTCCGGCACAGGTACGTCGCAGCAGGGGTCGACCAGTCCGTGGAGCAGCTTTCTGCAGTTGGAGACCGGCGGCGAGAACGTCGTATTCTCCGACGTTACGGCCATGCTTCGCATCTCAAACCTGCTTTCCATGCGACATGCGGAGACACGTCCGAAGCTCAATGATGCTATGACGCTGGAGGATCTCCGCCAAGGCCCGGCCGTATTGATCGGAGGTATGGACAACCAGTGGACGCTTCGCGTGTTGAGCCATCTCCGTTATGGTTTCAACGGCAGCGACAGGGACGCATATTGGATCCAGGACCACAAAGACCCTAACAACCGGCGCTGGTCGCTGGACCTGAAGATGAAGATCCCAAGCGTCACAGGGGACTATGCCATCATCGCGCGAGTGCATGACCAGGCCACCGGCCAGCCGGAGATCATTGCTGCAGGAATCGGCATGAGTGGAACAGCCGCTGCGGGGGAGTTTCTCGTCAGCGCCACCGGAGCGGACGAGCTTCGCCGCCGCATCGGGGACAAGGCCTTCCGTGATCGCGACTTCGAAGCAGTGCTGGGTACGGATGTAGTGAACGGCGTTGCAGGCTCAGCACGCATCCTCGCAGTCGATGTCCCCGAACGGTGAGCGTTGAGATAGCCAGCTTCCATCCAACGGCTGCATAGTTTGGCGGTCGGGCACGGCAAAGCTTTGCCCTTTGCCGCAGGAAAGCCCGTAGGTCACGGTGATAACAAGTTGCTGCTGTCGATCGCCGGCTGAGATTCGTTTAGTCTCCATCACCCGGTCTAAACCCACCGCCTTTAGGCGGTGTGCTTTCAGCGTCTTGCTGGATACTGGAAGAGATGGTGGAGTATCGCAAGAACGCGCATTCCGTGTGGGACATC
>NZ_JBMHYI010000002.1:0-60766 GCF_058498515.1 Bryocella sp. | reverse complement strand
CGCGCCCACCGAGCCTTAAGCCGGCTCTCAGCCGGAAGCCTTGCAGGCGGCTTCAGCCGCACTCAGGCGACTTCCAGTCGCAACCCCAACCTACCGGCTTTCAGCCGGTAGTCGTTTAGCTTTTAGCTTTTAGCTTTTAGCTCCCAGCTCCCAGCTCCCAGCTGCGGCGTCGGTGGTAGGATGCTCGCACTACGCAGCAGAGGGGTTCGCGTGCAGAGTGAAGCGTCGCAGGAAGCGCGGCTGGCCTGGCTGGCGCTGGTGTTGTCTCCGGGGATGGGACCGACGCGATGTGCTCGCGTGATGGCGCAGCTGGGGGCTGCGGAGCGGCTGTTTGCGCTGGCGCTGACCGAGCTTGAGGGCACGGGGATGCCGGTCGAGGCGGCTCATTTTGTCTTCGATGGGCGGGCTCGGAAGGCGGCGATGGAGGAGGCTGCGCGCACAGCGGATGCTGGGGCGGTGTGGATCACGCGGGACGAGGCTGACTATCCGGCAGGGCTGCTGGAGATCTACGATCCGCCGCCGGTTTTGTGGGTGCGTGGACGCGTGGCGCGGCTGAATCGTCCGGGGATTGCGGTGGTTGGGACTCGGCAGCCGAGCACTTATGGTGCGGCGATGGCGGAGTCGCTGAGCCGGGACCTGGCGGCGCGCGGGATGACGATCTTCAGTGGCATGGCTCGGGGTGTCGATACGGCGGCGCACAAGGGTGCGCTGGCAGGGGGCGGGATCACGGTCGCGGTGTGGGGCACGGGCATCGACGTGATTTACCCAAAGGAGAACAAGCGGCTGGCGGAGCAGATCGTGGAGCAGGGCGGAGCGCTGGTGAGCGAGTTTCCGCTGGGGACGTTTCCGGCGCCGCAGAACTTTCCGATCCGGAATCGGACGCTGAGCGGGATGAGCTCGGGGGTGCTGGTGGTGGAGGCGGGGGAGTACTCGGGGACGAGAATTACGGCGCGGTGTGCGCTGGAACAGGGGCGGGATGTTTACGCGGTGCCGGGCAATGTGACAACCAAGAATGCCTGGGGGCCGAACACGCTGATCAAGCAGGGGGCGAAGCTAACTGCAACATGGGAGGACGTTTGGGAGGATCTGCCATCGCAGGTGCGGCTGGCGCTGGAGGACGAGATGGCGGAACGGCTGGGCATTGCCTCGGGTGGCGATGAATCGTCTGCTGGGACGACCGCATCTTTATTCGACGAAAGCCGACAGGCTGGATTCGACGAAAGCGGACAGGCTGGTTCCGAGGTCCGAAGGGCGAGTTCGCGGTCGGGTTTTGTGGAGCGGGGAGCGATGCCGCTGGGCGAGCATGAGCGGCTGGTTCTGGAGCAGCTTCGGGCGGATGAATCGCTGCAGCTGGATGAATTAATAGAGCGGCTGGAATCGAAGGTGAGCTCGGGCGAGATCTTCACGGCGCTGTTTGAGCTGGAGCTGGCGGGCCGGGTGCGGTCCATGCCGGGCAAGAACTACGTGCGCTGCCTGTAGTCAGGGGCGGTCTGATTGGCACGATGATTCCCCTCAGCGGCTAAAGCCGCGTTGCAAACGCTCTACTTATGGCGGGACTGAAGTCCCGCCCTGACAAAACGTGGAGCTTGTCCAGAGGCTCCTGAGGGAGTTATTCCAAGGACATTTGCACAGGCTGCAAAGAGGCCGAACGGCCCAATTCCGGCTGCCAGAGTCCAACACACGCGTGGGATTGAGTCGTCTCCAGAGTGGGGCGATTGGTGCTGGAGATTGAGCGGGACGGCGGATCGAAGTTTGACTTCGCCTCCGCGACTCGTGATAGGTTGCATTGGAATGAGCGCGGACGGGGCATCCCGGAGAGCGTCTGTATTAAAGGTGTAGGCAATGGGCAAGAACCTGGTGATCGTGGAGTCGCCCGCGAAGGCGAAGACGATCGGAAAATATCTCGGCAGCGACTATGTGGTGGAGGCCTCGATTGGGCACATCATGGACCTGCCCAAGAACGATATTGGTGTGGAGTTGAAGCATCGGACGTTTGAGCCGACGCTGATCGTGTCGCCCGGCAAGGAGAAGGTGGTGGACCGGCTGAAGAAGCTGGCGGCCAAGAGCGACAAGGTGTTTCTGGCGCCCGATCCCGATCGCGAAGGCGAGGCGATTGCGGCCCATCTGCGGATGCAGCTGCTTCCTTCGATGAAGGACAAGAAGAACATCCGCCGCGTAACGTTCAACGAGATCACGAAGAAGGCAGTGCGTGCGGCGTTCGAGCACACCCGCGAGGTGGACGAGAACCTGGTGGATGCGCAGCAGACGCGGCGCGTGCTGGATCGCCTGGTGGGCTACCAGATTTCTCCGCTGCTGTGGGACAAGGTGAAGCGCGGTTTGAGCGCCGGACGGGTGCAGACCGTTGCGCTGCGGTTAATTGTGGAGCGCGAGCGGGAGATTAATAGCTTCCCGACGACGGAGTACTGGAACATCGACGCGACGCTGACGCCGAAGGGCGATGGCAACGAGTTTGTGGCGCGGTTGATCGGTATCAACGGCGAGCCGCTGCGCGTAGCCGACAAGGCTGCGAAGGACGAGAAGGGTAAGTGGATCGCGAACGCGCTGCCGGACAAGGCGGCGGTGGATGCGGCGCTGTGGGACCTCGAGGCTGCGGCGTATCGCGTGGTCTCGATCGAGAAGAAGGAGCGGCGGCAGAACCCGCGGGCTCCGTTCACGACCAGCCAGCTGCAGCAGCAGGCCGCGGGACGGCTGGGGTTCAACGTGCGCCGGACGATGGGCGTGGCGCAGCGGCTGTATGAGGGCATCGAGATCGGCAGCGAAGGTACGGTGGGTCTGATCACCTACATGCGTACCGACTCGACCCGGATGAGCCCGGACGCGGTGCGCGAGATTCGCGAGTATGTGGGCAAGAGCTTCGGCGGGAAGTATTTGCCGGAGAAGGAGAACACGTACAAGTCGAAGAAGGATGCGCAGGATGCGCACGAGGCGATTCGCCCGACGAGCGTGGCGTTCACGCCGGACAGCATTCGGCGGTATCTCTCGGATGAGCAGTACCGGTTGTACCGGTTGATCTGGGAGCGGGCGGTGACGAGCCAGATGACGCCCGCGGTGTTCGACCAGACGACGGTGGAGATCGAGGGCAAGGCGAACGGCAAGACGTACGACTTGCGCACGACAGGCAGCATTCTGAAGTTCGACGGCTTCCTGCGCTTTGAAGAGGCGGCGAAGAAGGCGAAGGCGACTCGGGACTCGAAGACGGTGGCCGCGGAAGAGAAGAAGGAAGCTGCTCAGTCGACCGAGGGTGAGTCCGCTGCCGATGCGGCGAAGGATGCGACGAGTGAAGAGGGCTCGGCGGATCGCCGGCTGCCGGAGCTGAGCGAAGGTCAGCCGCTGACGAAGACCAAGCTGGATGCGCAGCAGAAGTCGACCCAGCCGCCGCCGCGGTACAACGAGGCGTCGCTGGTAAAGGCGCTGGAGGAGCGGGGCATTGGCCGGCCGTCGACGTACGCGTCGATCATCAACACGATCCAGGACCGCGACTATGTGAAGAAGATCGCGCAGAAGCTGGTGCCGACGGAGATTGGCATGGTCGTGACGGACCTGCTGGTGGAGAACTTTCCGTACATCTTCGAGGTCGGGTACACGGCACAGCTGGAGAACGAGCTGGACAACGTGGCCGACGGTAAGGAGAAGTGGACGGAGCTGCTGCGCGGGTTCTATGGGCACTTCGAGCAGGAGCTCAAGGTCGCCGAGAAGGACATGCGCGACATCAAGGCGATGGAAGAGGAGACGACGGAGGTCTGCGAGAAGTGCGGATCGCCGCTGCTGCTGAAGTGGGGCAAGTTCGGGAGCTTCTACTCGTGCGTGAACTACACGAACGAGAAGCCGATGTCGGTGAGCGCGGCTGCGTGGAAGAAGGATGAGCACGAGGTGCTCAAGAAGGTTGCGACGAAGTTTGGCCATGCGGCGCTGAAGGTCGTAGGTACCGATGCGGAAGGCGCGGTGCGGTCGGTCGAGACCAAGACGCGGGACCCGAAGGAACTGGCCGCTGCGCTGAAGCTGGCAGTGAAGGACTGGAAGAAGGTGCAGGTCGAGCCCGTGAGCTGCGACTTCACCAAGGAGAACTTTGCGGCGAAGCCGGATCTGGTGACGGCGGAAGGCCAGGAAGAAGCGGAAGAGGAGTACTGCGATAACTGCGGCCGCGTAATGGTGTTGCGCAATGGGCCGTGGGGTCCGTTTATGGCGTGTCCGGGGTACAACGAAGATCCGCCGTGCAAGACGATCCGCAAACTGACGCAGAAGGTGCAGTCGAAGCCTCCGGTGCAGCTGGAGGAGCCTTGCCCGAAGTGCGGCAAGCCTCTGCTGCAGCGCGATGGGCAGTACGGTGAGTTCATTGCGTGCTCGGGCTATCCGAAGTGCAAGTACGTGAAGCAGGATCTGCTGGACGTGCCTTGCCCGAAGTGTGGTGGAGAGATCGCGGTGCGGAAGAACCGGCGTGGGGACATTTTCTACGGCTGCACGCGGTATCCGAAGTGCGACTTCACCAGCAACCAGAAGCTGGTGAGCGAAACGTGCCCGAAGTGCGAGTCGGCCTACCTGGTGGAGTATGCCAACAGCGAGGGGACGTTCCTGGTGTGCCCGAACAACCGCGAGATGCTGCCCAAGCGGCGCAGCCGCAAGGGCGACGAGGCGGAAGCGAACCTTCCGCCGGAGTGTGGGTACTCGAAGCTGGTTGGGCCGCCGAAGGCGAAGGAGAAGCCTGCGGAGTTGAAGCGGCCAGATGCGGACAAGACGCGTCCGGTGGTGGAAGCGGTGGCTTGATTGGCCGCTGGCGTGGAACGGACACAGCCTGCCCAAGCGGCAGGCTGTGTCGTCTCCCGTTCGGAGAAATCGTGATGAAGATCACGGGAAGTCTACAAGCTTCTGTAGGGACACGGGCGGGGACTTCCCATTTCCAGTAGGTTTGTGGCATACTTAGGGCAAGCCGCTGGGCAAAACCCGGCTCCGGCTTGTACCAGGATGTCAGCACCGCGGCTGACGCCATCAACTTATTGGAGAGATGGAAGGGGAGAATGGCCAAAGCAATTTGGAATGGACAGACACTGGCTGAGAGCGATCAGATTCAGACCGTTGAGGGGAACGTCTTCTTTCCGGAAGAGGCTGTAAACAGGGTATTTCTTCGGCCCAGCTCCACCAGCTCGACCCACCCGATGAAGGGTCTGGCTCGCTACTACACTCTGCTGGTCGACGGCCAGGAGAATCCCGATGCGGCGTGGTACTACCCGGATCCCAAGCCGGGCGCTCGCAAGGTAAAGCACCATGTCGCCTTTTGGCGCGGTGTGGAGATCGTCACGACGTAGGGCCCCGCAAGTTTCTGGATCTAAAGCAAAAAACGCCCCGAGTCCGGGGCGTTTTCCTTTTGCGCTGAAGGTGTTATTGAGCGAGCGACAGAACGATCTTGCCGAAGTGGGAGCCGGCCTGCATGTGCTCGAAGGCGGCGCGGTAGTCGGCGAGCGGGAAGACGCGGTCGATGACGGGCTGGATGTGGTTGGCTTCGATGGCGGCGAGCATGCGCTCGAACATGCCTCGGCTGCCGACGTAGATGCCGTTTAGGCGGATGGATTTGGCGACGATCGGGGTGGGGTCGATAGTGGATCCCTTGCCGGTGAGGACGCCGATGAGGGCGACGTTGCCGCCGGGGGTGACGGCCTTGAGCGATTGCGGCAGGGTGCCGGCGCCGCCGACTTCAACGACATGGTCCACGCCGCGCTTGCCGGTGAGGCGGAAGACTTTCGCGTCCCAGGCTGGAGTGGAGCGGTAGTTGATGGTGGCAGACGCTCCCATCGCCGTGGCGCGGGCGAGTTTTTCGTCGGAGGAGCTGGTGGCGATGACGCGCGCTCCCATGGCCGAGGCGAACTGCATGGCGAAGAGCGAGACGCCTCCGGTGCCGAGGGTGAGGACGGTCTGGCCGGCGTAGAGGCCGCCGCGCTCGATGAGGGCGTTCCAGGCGGTGAGGGCGGCGCAGGGGAGCGTGGCGGCCTGCTCGTACGTCAGCGAGTCGGGGATGCGGATGAGACCGCGCTCGGGGAGGATGCGCTCGGTGGCGAAGACGCCGTCGATGGGCCCGCCGAGGGCGGACTTGCCGGTGCTGGGCTGGATGGGGCCGTCCTGCCAGTCCTGGAAGAAGAGCGAGGCGACGCGGGCGCCGGGCTTGAGGGAGGTGACGGCGGAACCGGTGGCGAGGACCTCGCCGGCAGCGTCGGAGCCGGGGATGCGCGGCATCTCGAGCTTGGGGTTGTACTCGCCGCGGACGACCATGAGGTCGCGGTAGTTGAGCGAGGCGGCGTGGAAGCGGACGTGGACGTCGTTAGGGCCGAGGATGGGAAGGACGATGTCTACGAGCTTGAGGTTGTCGAGACCGAAGGCGGAGAGGCGAAGGGCTTGGGGCATTGAGCGGACTCCTACTCCGCGATTATCCCCCTTGGGGCGTCAGGGTTGTGCGTTGGGCGGAAGGTAGCGCTGCCACTCGGAGGACTCGGCGACGCGCTTGATGATCGCGTTGCGTTCGCGGAGGAGGCCGAGCATGTAGCGACGCAGGAAGAGATGCTCGGCGAGCGGGCCGAGGATTGGGAGTGGAGCTGCGATGCGGAAGATGTCCTTCATCTCGGTGAGAGTGGGCGAGAGGGAGCGGAAGATGTGGTCGGCCTGCATGAACTGGAAGATGCCTTCGACCATGGTGACCTGAAAGTAGGTGGGAGCATCGAGCGCGGTGGTCTCACTGGTGAGGTTTTGCCAGATGCCGAAGTGCTTTGCGCGCCAGGTAACGCGCTGGTGGAGGCCGACGAGCCCGGTGATGACGCCGTCCGTGGCGAGAGCCTGCTCACCGGAGTGGATGTTGGAGAGGAGGTGCACCTCGACACTGCGGGAGAGGTCAAAGCAGCGCTCGATGGGGGCGTGGATGAGGGTGGTCTCTTCGATGTGGATCATGGCGCCTCCGGCGTGCGTCGTCCATTTTTTTGAACGTGTTCAAATAGTAGGGTTGATGTTGTACGGAGTCAAGATGCGTCCATGCGGCTAGCGAAAGTCGCATTGGCAACCCAGTCAACGATCTGGATCGAATGTGGCAAGGAGGCTATGCTGAACACCTATGCATGTGAACTGGCTGGTTGTCGGCGTTGGGGACATTACGCGGAAGCGGGTGATCCCTGCGATTTTGGGTGAGCCCCGCAGCGTTCTTGCGGGCGTAGTGACGCGCGACGTGAGCAAGGCGGCGGCGTATCCGGGAGTGGCGGCGTGGACGACGCTGGACGCTGCGCTGGCGGCGGATTCGTTACTGCCGAGCTTCGATGCGGTGTACATCGCGACGCCGGTGGCGATGCATGCGGAGCAGGCGATCGCCGCGTTGGATGCGGGCAAGCATGTGCTGTGCGAGAAGCCGGTGGCGATGAATTTCGCGGAGGCGCAGGCTATCGTCGCCGCTGCCGATCGCAGCGGGAAGCTGTTTGGCGTGAGTTACTATCGGCGGCTTTATCCGAAGCTGGCGCGAGCGAAGGAGCTCATTGCCGAGGGTGTGATTGGCAAGCCGGTGTTTGCTGAGGGGATCTATCACGGCTGGTTGGAGAGCGAGGAGCGTGGCTGGCTGCGCGATCCTAAGATGGCTGGCGGCGGCCCGCTGTACGACGTGGCTTCGCATCGGATCGATGCGTTGAACTTTCTCTTCGGCAAGCCAGAGCGGGCGGTGGGGATGCGGTCGAATGCGCTGCACGAGCTGGCGGTGGAGGATTCGGCGACGGCGGTGATCGGGTACGCCGCTGGCGTACACGCCGTAGTTGATGCGCGATGGAACTCGCGGGTACCACGGGATGAGTTTCGTATCGTCGGTGTGGAGGGTGAGTTGAACCTGACGCCGCTGAATGGGCCGACGCTGCGCTGGCCGGGCGGCGAAGAGACGCTACCCACGGCGGAGAATACGCATCTGCCATTGATTGCAGATTTTGTCGCGGCGGTTTTGGAGGGAAAGCCGCTGGTTGCTCCGGGGCGTGAGGCGATCTGGACGGACTGGGTGACGGAGCAGGTGATGAAGAAAGCGTGAGGCGCTTCCGGTGTGTCGCGCCGTTGGCGCTCAGATCATTTCCGGGCTCGAACACTTGCCGCGGCGCGATCATCCTGCGAACCCACATCTCAGAATCGAGATGTGGGGCACCCGACTTGCGCCGGCGGGAGAGTCGTCAGGCGCGTTGGGCGTTGAGCATCAGGAAGTCCATGGGCCAGCCGGGATCGACCCCGGCCTGTCGCACCAGTGTGGCTAACTGTGCGTAGTGACGGATGCCGTGCATGAGCATGTGGATGAGGATGTCGCGGCGTGTGGAACGCAGGCGGCCCATGGTGATGGTCTGGAACTCGAGGGGCTCGATCCAGGGATATGAGTCATCGGTGAGCAGCGGTTGGATGAGCGCCATTGCCTGGGTATGTGCGGCGAAGATCTCATTTGTTGTCGAGCAGGGAATTGCGCTGTAGTCGGTCTCCGGTTGCGATGCGAGGCGCTCGGCATAGCGGAGTTCTACGGCGACGATATGCTGCAGCACGCGGTTGACTTTCTCGGAGCTGCGGATGTCCGTAGGCAGCTCGAGCAACTCAGGATGCTGGTTGATCAGGTCCATCCAGCGTGCGTGGGTGGTCTCGTTCCAGAGAACGAGTTCGTCAACAGGAAGATTCAACATTGGATTTGTCCTTGGTGAAGATGAACCGCGAAGGTCAGGTCGCAGCTGCCTCGACGAGGGGCGTTACCGCGGCGAGGTTTTTTAGCAAGTCCGCGGGGATGCTGTGGCGCGAAGCAAGATATTCGGGCGTGTTGATCGCGAGGTAACTGTTGCCGTCGGCAGCTTCCCAGGCGAGTGCCTTGAGTGGGAGGTCGATTGCGCTGGTGGGCGCGGCTAACATCACCGGCGTGCCGGCTTTGGGATTGCCGAAGATGAGTACGGCGCAGGGTGGCATGTGGAGGCCCGCTTCGGCGGCGAGCTGGCTGTGTTCGATGCGTGCGAAGATGCGGACGCCATGCTGCTCGAGTGCGGCGGCGAGGCGGTCGAGGGTTTCTTTGGGAGGGTAGTGGCTCGGGATCGTGAGTAGACCATTGTCCTGAATGGGTGTCATGCAATGTTCTCCTGCAACGCGGCGGATCGGACCATCTTCGTTGTGAGGCACCTGATGCGGGCAAAAGAACAAAGAGACGCGATCGAGTTTCGAGCCGGGAGCTTTAGGTCGTGAGCTTGTTCGTCGCGGATCTTTGAATCAGACGCCAGCTGCGAGTTTGCCAGATGCCAGCGTGGTGTTAAGCGGGAACCCGGGTCCGAGAATCCGGACCCGGGCACGCGCGCATTGCTGTGATTATGCCTTAACGACGGTGCCGTTCTCGACCTTGACGGGATCGAGGAAGGGCATGGCCTTGCGGAGCTCGGCGCCGACCTTTTCGATGGGGTGGTTGCGGTCCTGCTGGCGGAAGGCTTCGAACTCCTTGCGGCCGTTGTTCTGGTCGTCGATGAAGCGCTTCGCGAACGCGCCGGAGCGGATGTCATCGAGCAGGCTGACCATCGCCTTCTTGGTGTCGGCCGTGACGATGCGGGGACCAGCGACGTAGTCGCCCCACTCGGCGGTGTCGGAGATGGAGTGACGCATGTACTCGAGGCCGCCGCGATACATGAGGTCGACGATGAGCTTGAGTTCATGCAGGACCTCGAAGTAAGCGAGCTCGGGTTGATAGCCAGCCTCGGTGAGGACCTCGAAGCCGCACTTGACGAGGGCTGCGGTTCCGCCGCAGAGGACAGCCTGCTCGCCGAAGAGATCGGTTTCGGTCTCTTCGGTGAAGGTGGTTTCGAGCACGCCGGCGCGTGTGCAGCCGATGCCCTTGGCGTAGGAGAGTGCGTTGGCGAGAGCCTTGCCGCTGGCATCCTGCTCGACCGCAACGAGGCCCGGGACGCCGCCACCTTCGGTGAAGACCTCACGTACGCGATGGCCGGGGGACTTGGGAGCGACGAGTGAGACGTCGACCGTCGACGGAGGGGTGATGGTGCGGAAGCGGATGTTGAAGCCGTGCGCGAACATCAGCGTCTTGGGCTCGCCATCCGAGCCTTTGAAGGCGAGCGCAGGTGCGATCTCTTCGTAGACCTTGGCGGCGGTCTGGTCGGGAACGAGCACCATGATGGTGTCGGCCCACTGCGCGGCGTCGGCCACGGAGACGACTTCGAGGCCGGCGTTCTCAGCCTTCTTGGCGTTGGCGGAGCCGGGGCGAAGGCCAACCTTGACCTGCACGCCTGAGTCCTTGAGGTTGAGCGCGTGGGCGTGGCCCTGGGAGCCATAGCCGATGATGGCCACTTTTTTGGATTGGATGAGGGAGAGGTCTGCGTCTTGATCGTGATACGTCTTTGCCATGTTCGCTTCGTCTTCTTTCTTCTGGGTTGAATCTATTGTCTCGTCCGCGCTGCCTGGTGGTAAAGGCGGCGGCTAGTCGAATTCGGTGGGGAGCTTGTCGTCGTCGGGCAGGGCATCGGGATCGAGGTCGAGGAGATCGGGACCTTCGTCGTTGAGATCGCGAGCGTCGGCCTTGGTGCCGAGGGCCTTGAGCACGCGGCTGGTGTGCATGCCGCGGCGCATGGCCATGCGACCGGTGCGGGAGACCTCGAGGACTTCGTAGCCGGTCTCGCGCAGGACTTGCAGGAGGCCTTCGATCTTGGAGGCGGAGCCGGTCATCTCGAGCATGATGGACTCAGGCGCGAGGTCGACGACGCGGGCGCGAAAGACGGTGGCGAGCTCGAAGATTTGCGAGCGTGAGTGCACACCGTGCGGATGGTTGGGGCCGGCGGCGACCTTGATGAGGCAGAGTTCGCGCACGACGGCTTCGGCGCGATTGACCTCATCGACGTCGATGGTGGTTTCGAGCTTATAGAGCGATGCGCGGATGCGGTGGGCGGCGTTCTCCGGCGCTTCGCAGACGATGGTCATGCGCGAGGCGTCGGGGCGTTCGCTTTCGCCGACGGTGAGCGAGACGATGTTGATGCTGAGGCGGCGAAAGAGAGAGGCAACGCGCGTGAGCACGCCGGGCTTATCGTCAACGAGGGCTACGAAGGTATGCAGCATAGAGACAGGGTCCAGGGGTTAGGGATTAGGGATTAGAAAAGCCGATGGTGCTCAGGGCTGGTTCGAGTCCCACAGTTCGGTTTGGTGGTTTTCGTCGTGGACGAGGGCGCCTATGGTGTGGTCTTTGTCATGGAAGCCGCCGAGGGTGAACTCGCCGGCGACGTGGTAGGACGCGCCGCAGGGGAGCGGCCCCTTGGTGAACTTTTCGCTGGCGCACTTTGCGCCGCGATAGATGTGGAACCACTCGATAGGATCGCGGGCATCGACGAGCTTTTGTGAGATATGGAGCTTGTCGAAGGTGTGGGCTTGCGCGGCATCGCGCAGTTGCCAGACGATGGCTTCGATCTGATCGTCGGTGGAGTTTTCAGGCGCGACGAGGGTGATGCCCATGGCGTCCTGATGGAAGACTTTGAAGGCGGGCGGTGCGATGGTGGGGCGCGCGGGGTAGCTGACGGTGGGCTTCGTGGGCATTGCAGGCTTGTTTGCTGCCGGAGGCGCGGAGCTGCAACCAGCAATGATCATCGTTGCGAGGGCGAGTGATGTGATCGCGAGTTGGTGATGTAAGCGAGTCATGCGTTAGAGAGTGATGCCATAGAGAACGTGACGGCGGCAGGCGCCTTCGGGGACGAGAGGATGATCGAAGTCGAGCTCGGGACGGTGGGTCATACCGAGCTTGATCATGACGTGGCGTGAGGGCTGGTTGGCGGGGATAGTGATCGCGACGACCTCGTGTAATGTGCCGAGGCCGCGGAGATGATCCATGATCGCCTGTGCGCCTTCGGTGGCGAGTCCTTTGCCGTGCGCGCTGGCGGCGAGGCGCCAGCCTACTTCGACGGCGGGCTGTGCGAGGCCGGGCACGGCGATGCGCATGACTTGTGCGCCGAGTACGCCGAGTAACTCGCCGGTGGCGCGGTCCTCGGTGGCGAATAGGGTGAAGCCATCGCGGGCGAGTTGCATGTTGTAGCGATCCATCGCGTCGCGGGTCTCTTGTTCACTAAAGGGCGCGTGGAAGTAGCGCATGACCACCGGGTCGGTGTTGATGGCGTGGAACGGCGCGAAGTCGCGCGGCTCCCAGGGGCGGAGGAGTAGGCGATCGGTGGCGAGTTGGAGGGTGGTGGGCAATGGGAGGCGCCTACTCGTCTTCCGCTGTTTCGAGGAGGGGGTCGTGTTTGGCTTGTGGGCGGCGAACCATCTCATGCAGGGCTGCGCCGGGGGCGATCATGGGGTAGACGCCGTCTTCTTTTTCTACGGCGAAGTTGATGAGGAAAGGTTTGCCGCTGGTGCGGGATTTGGTCACGGTGGGAGTTACTTCGGCGCGGGTGCTGACGCTGGTGGCGGCGATGCCGTGCGCGTTGGCGAGCATGACGAAGTCGGGCGAAAGGATGGGCGAGGCAGAGTAGTTCTTGTCGTAGAAGGTCTCCTGCCATTGGCGGACCATGCCGAGGAAGCCGTTGTTGATGATGGCGATGTTGATGGCGAGCTGCTCCTGCACGATGGTGGAGAGCTCGGAGGCGGTCATCTGGAAGCCGCCGTCGCCGGCGATGACCCAGACGTCCTTCTCGGGGCAGGCCATCTGTGCGCCGATGGCGGCGGGCAGAGCGAAGCCCATGGTGCCGAGGCCGCCGGAGGTGACGAGCGAGCGGGGCGACTCGTGCTTGAAGTATTGCGCCTCCCACATCTGGTGCTGGCCTACGTCGGTGACGATGATGGTCTGTTCGAGACGGCCTGCGGCCTGGGCCTCGCGCCAGATGTCGTGGATGACGTGGGCGGCGTAGAGGTGGCCGTTGTCGGGCAGGTTGATGATGTCGCGCACCGCGGCGTTGCCCTTGCTGGCGTTGATCTCCTTGATCCAGGCGATGTGGTCGGCTTTGAGTTCGCCGATCTCGGCGGTCATGAGCGGGAAGAGGAGGTTGAGGACTTCCTTGAGGTCGCCGATGAGGGCGACGTCGGCGCGTACGTTCTTGTTGATCTCGCTGGGGTCGATCTCAACGTGGATCTTCTTTGAGTTGGGCGAGTAGTGCGCGAGGTTGCCGGTGACGCGGTCGTCGAAGCGCATGCCGAAGGCGAGCAGGAGGTCGGCCTGCTGGATGGCGTTGTTGACCCAGCTCTCACCGTGCATGCCCATCATGCCGAGCGAGAGCGGATGGCCGGCGGGGATGGCTCCGAGGCCAAGCAGTGTGCTGGCGATGGGAATTTGGAGTGACTCTGCAAACTCGATGACTTCGCGCTCGGCGCCACTTTCGATGATGCCGTGGCCCGCGAGGATGACGGGCCGCTTGGCGGCCTTCACGAGTGCGAGTGCGTCGCGGATGGAGGTGTCCTCGGCGCTGAGCATGGGGTGGGGGCGATAGGGTTTGGGCTTGCACATCTCGAAGTCGAAGACAGCGGAGGCTTGCTGCGCGTCCTTGGTGATGTCGACGAGGACTGGCCCAGGGCGACCACTGCGAGCGATCTGAAAGGCGAGACGCACGGTGGGCGCAATGTCCTCGGCCTTGGTGACGAGGAAGTTGTGCTTGGTGATGGGCAGCGTGATGCCGGTGATGTCGACTTCCTGGAAGGCATCGGAGCCGAGCACCTTGGAGGAGACCTGGCCGGTGATGGCGACCATGGGGATGCTGTCGAGCATGGCGGTGGCGAGGCCGGTGACGAGGTTGGTGGCGCCGGGGCCGCTGGTGGCCATGCAGACGCCGACCTTGCCCGAGGCGCGCGCGTAGCCATCGGCCATGTGAGAGGCGCCTTGTTCATGGCGCACGAGTACATGGTGGATGGTGGGAAACTTGCGCAGCGCGTCGTAGATGGGCAGGATGGCTCCGCCGGGATAGCCGAAGACGGTGGTGGCGCCTTCGCCTGCGAGCGTGGCCCAGAGGATCTCGGAGCCGGTGAGGGTGGGGTGTTGGTTCGAGTTCGTCATGGTATTCCTCCGAGGGTGTCGGATAGCTTGATGTGCTCGGTCGGACTGCTGACGTTGATTACCCGTCGACGGCCTGGTTCAGATCGAAGTTGGCGATGGCTTCTTCGAGGGTGGCGTAGACCTTCGCGTGTGGACTTTCGAGCTCGGTGAACACCTTGTGCCGAAGCGTGACGTCTTCCATGTGCTCGCTCATGAAGTTCCAGTTGCGATGCACTGCGGCGTAAGGGCAGACGAAGCCGCCGTCAGGAATGCGTTCGAAGCACTCGAAGATGTAGAAGTGACCATCGTTCGTGGCTCTCCACACGCGGATTTCTTTGAAGCTGGTTTGATTGAATGTCATCGATCGCTTTCCCTAACTGGTGATGGCGCCGAGCGATGCGCTGGAGACCGTGTTCGCATACTTGGCGAAGACACCACGTTTGAAGCGTGGCTCGGGGGCTTTGAAGTCTTTTAGGCGTGCGGCTAGTTCTTCGTCGGAGATGTTGAGTGTGAGCTTGCGGTTGGGGATGTCGAAGGTGATGGTGTCGCCTTCGTGCACGGCGGCGATAGGGCCGCCCATGAAGGCTTCTGGGGCGACGTGGCCGGCCATGAGGCCGCGGGTGGCTCCGGAGAAGCGGCCATCGGTGAGCAGGGCGACGGAGTCGCTCAACTCTGGAATGCCCTTGATGGCGGCGGTGACGGCGAGCATCTCTCGCATGCCGGGGCCGCCTTTGGGGCCTTCGTAGCGGATGACGCAGACGTCGCCGGGGTTGATCTTGCCGTCGTTCACCGCGGCGAAGCAGAGGTCTTCGCTACCGAAGACGCGAGCGGTGCCGGTGTGGTGGATGCGCTCGTGGCCGGCGACCTTGACGACGCAGCCATCGGGCGCGAGGTTACCGCGCAGGATGACGAGGCCGCCGGTGGGCTTGAGGGGCTTCTCCCAGGTGTGGATGACGGGCTGGTTGGGTGTTTCGACGGCGTGTGCGGCTTCTTCGAAGAGCGTCTTGCCCGTGACGGTGGGAATGTTGTGCAGCGAGCCTCGGTCCATCAGGCGTTTGGCGAGCACGCGGGAGCCGCCGGCTTCCTGGTAGTCCTTGGCGTTGTACTTGCCACCGGGGGAGAGGTCGCAGATGAAGGGTGTGCGCTCGGAGATCTGGTCGAAGTCTTCCATCGAGAGCGGGATGTTGAGCTCGTGCGCGATGGCGATGAGATGGAGGACGGCGTTGGTGGAACCGCCTGAAGCGCAGACGGCGGTGATGGCGTTCTCGAGGGCTTCGCGGGTGAGGATGTCGCGGGGCTTGATCTGCTTGCGGGCTAACTCCATGACGAGCTTGCCGGCTTCGCGCGACGCGTGGTGTTTCTCGGGACTCATGGCGGGGACACCGGTGATCTCGATGGGCGAGATGCCGAGGAACTCGCCGGCCATGGCCATGGTGTTGGCGGTGAACTGGCCGCCGCAGGCTCCGGGGCCGGGGCAGGCTGCGGCTTCGACGGCTTCGAGTTGATCGTCGGTGATGCGGCCGGCGGAGTGCGAGCCGATGGCTTCGAAGACGTTGAGGATGGTGATTTCTTTGCTGGAGCCGTCGGCCTGCGGCAGTTTGCCGGGCATGATGGAGCCGCCGTAGAGCATGAGCCCCGGGATGTTGAGGCGCGCGAGCGCCATGATGGCGGCGGGCATGTTCTTGTCGCAGCCGGCGATGCAGACGAGGCCGTCGAAGGAGTTACCGCGAGTTACTAACTCGATCGAGTCGGCGATGACTTCGCGCGAGATCAGTGAGGCCTTCATGCCCTCGGTGCCCATGGTGATGCCGTCGGAGATGGTGACGGTGTTGAACTCCATGGGCGTGCCACCGGCTTCGCGGATGCCTTGCTTGACAGCCTCGGCGACCTGGCGGAGGTGGAAGTTGCAGGGGCCGATCTCGGTCCAGGTGTTGGCGATGCCGATGATGGGCTTGTGCAGGTCTTCTTTGCTGAAACCGACGCCGCGGAGGTAGGAGCGGGCAGCGGCGCGCGAGGGGCCTTCGGTGAGGGCGATGGAGTTGGTTTTGCCTGCGGGGATGTTGCTCACTGCGGAGTTTCCTTCCAATGCTTGCGTTGATAGGGCGCTAAAACGGGGAGTGGGCGACAGAGTGATTCTTTGGAGGAGTGGTGGATGTCAGGACATCGAAGTCGTTGATCAGCGCGGCGACGGTGTCGTCGAGGTTGTGGTCGCGATTCTTCTGGAGGAGGGCGTAGTTGCTGCGCTCGGTGAGGGACCACAGGATGATGTGGTGCTGAGGCTCGATCATGAGGACGCGAAACTGGCGGGGCGCGTTGGCGCTGGATGGTCCGTTAACGCCGGCACCGAGCGAGAATTCATAGTGCAGCTCGAGGACCAGGTCGGCCTGGTTGGGGTCGGTGACGAGATCGAAGCGCTTGAGGCCGACGAGGCCGGCGTAGAAGTCGTTGTAAGCGCGCAGGCAGTCAGCGTTTTCCTGATCGCCTGCATTGCCGAGGAAGAGCTTGTGCGCGGTGGCGAGAGCGGCGGGCAGGGGCGAGCTCGGTGGCGTTTGTGCGGCGCACGAAGCGGCGCCGAGCAGCGCGAGGGTGCAGAACGAAGTTGTTTTGCTGAGGGGGTTGCGCATCGTGTGGTACCTCAGCGGCTAAAGCCGCGGCTCTTGTGGTGGTTGAATGTCACGGCTGGAGCCGTGACCTGCCGGTCCTGCTGGTCTTATATGTCGGGCCTTCAGCCCTCTGATTCCTTCTCATGTCTGATCTAGGGCTTCGCCCTAGGCTGATATATGTCGCGCCGTTGGCGCTGGATGCTGCCGCGAGTAGCGAGAAGCAGATTCCCTTCGGGAATGACAACAAGAAACGCAATGGCAACACCAAAGGCGAATACAGGGGTTCCTCGGCTGCGCGTCGGAATGACGGTGAAAGCGGTTATGCGGCTTTGTCGGACTTGGGGCTGAGCCAGAACTCTTCGTTGTGTTTCTCTTCAAACTTGTCGAGGTCGGACTCGTGGCGGAGGGTGAGGCCGATGTCGTCGAGGCCGTTCAGGAGGCAGTATTTGCGGAAGGGATCGATCTCGAAGGTGGCATGGAAACCGTCGTTGTCGGTGACGGTCTGGGCTTCGAGGTTGATCGTTAGCTGATGCTTGGGATTCGCGGTGCACTTCTGGATGAGCGTCTCGGTCTCTTCTTCGGTGAGGCGGACGAGGATGATGCCGTTCTTGCCGGCGTTGGAGAAGAAGATGTCGGCGAAGGAGGGCGCGATGACGGCGAGGAAGCCGTACTGGTTGATGGCCCAGGCGGCGTGCTCGCGGGAGCTGCCGCAGCCGAAGTTCTTTTCGGCGATGAGGATCTGCGAGCCCTTGTACTCAGGCTTGTTGAGGACGAAGTCTTTCTTCTCCTCAACGTGGTCGGGGATGTCGAGCTCGTAGCGCCAGTCGTAAAACAAGAAGTCGCCGTAGCCGGTGCGCTCGATGCGCTTGAGGAACTGCTTGGGGATGATCTGGTCGGTGTCGATGTTGGGCAGCGGGAGGGGGACGGCGGTGGAGGTGAGGATGTTGATGGGGATCATAGAGGCTAGCTCCTGGCTGTTAGCTTCTAGCTGCTAGCTAGAGGCTGATTCGTGGCGGCGAAAACGGCGCGGGACTGCCGAAGGATGAGCTAATAGCTAGAAGCTAGGAGCTAACAGCTGTCTCTTCAAACTTCCAGTTGCGGACGTCGGTGAGGTGGCCGGTTACGGCTGCTGCGGCGGCCATCTCGGGGGAGAGGAGGTGGGTGCGGCCTCCGCGCCCTTGTCTACCCTCGAAGTTTCTGTTGGAGGTAGACGCGCAGCGTTCGCCTGGCTGCAGGATGTCGGGGTTCATGCCGAGGCACATGGAGCAGCCGGGTTCGCGCCACTCGAAGCCTGCGGACTTGAAGACGAGGTCGAGGCCTTCTTCCTCGGCCTGCGCCTTGACGGCTTGCGAGCCGGGGACGACCATCGCGCGGACGGTGGTGGCGACCTTGTGGCCCTTGACGACAGTAGCGGCGGCGCGGAGGTCTTCGATGCGCCCGTTGGTGCAGGAGCCGATGAAGACGGTGTCGATGGCAACCTCTTCCATGGGCATGCCAGGAGTGAGCGCCATATACTCGTAGGCTCGCTCGAAGCCTTTGCGATCGGCGTCGTCCTTGGCGTCGGTGAGCACGGGGACGGTGCCGTCGATGGTGGTGACCATGCCGGGGGAGGTGCCCCAGGTGACGGAGGGTGCGAGCTTCGTGGCGTCGATGGTGAGTTCGCGATCGAAGGTTGCGCCTTCGTCGGTGACGAGGGCTTGCCATTGTTCGACGGCCAGGTTCCATGCGGCTTCGTCCGTGCAGTTGTACGTTCTACGTTCTGCGTTGTACGTGGAGCCCAGCGAGAAGCGGCGGCCTTTGAGGTAGGCGTAGGTTTTTTCGTCGGGAGCGATCATGCCGGCTCGGGCGCCGGCTTCGATGCTCATGTTGCAGATGGTCATGCGGCCCTCCATCGAGAGGGCGCGAATGGCGGAGCCTGCGTATTCGACGGCGTAACCGGTGGCTCCGGCGGTGCCGATGCGGCCGATGATGTCGAGGATGATGTCCTTGGCGGTGACGCCGTAGGGCAGGTCGCCTTCGATATTAATGCGGAAGGTTTTGGGCTTGGATTGCGGGAGCGTTTGGGTGGCCATGACGTGCTCGACTTCGGAGGTGCCGATGCCGAAGGCGAGTGCGCCGAACGCGCCGTGGGTGCTGGTGTGCGAGTCGCCGCAGACGATGGTCATGCCGGGCTTGGTGGCTCCGAGTTCGGGTCCGATCATGTGGACGATGCCTTGCGAGCGATCCTGCACGTCGAAGAACTCGATGCCGAACTCAGCGCAGTTCTTGCGAAGGGCGTTGACTTGGGCGGCGGCGATCTGGTCGACGATGTGGAGGCGCGCTTCGACCGAGGACGTGGGGACGTTGTGGTCGACCGTGGCGATGTGGCGTGCGGGATTGCGCAGCTTGCGGCCGGCGAGACGGAGGCCGTCGAAGGCCTGGGGCGACGTGACTTCGTGCACGAGCTGGAGGTCGATGTAGAGGATCGTGGGCTCGCCTTCGGGGGAGACGACGACGTGGTTGTCCCAGACTTTTTCGAACATCGTGCGGGGCTTGAGAGATTGCGGGTTGTCGATAGTAGCCATGTTTGGTTGCTCGTGTTCTGTACAGCGATGAGGTCTTCAGCTATGAGCTAAGAGGTAGAGCTTCCGTCGGGAGGTTGCGGAGGAAGCGTGTTGGCTCCGGCGTTAGCGGGATCGACGGGTTGTGCGGAGCCGTCGGGTGCTACGAGTACGGCGCGGTTGATGTGGGGCACGAGGCGATGGTTCATCGCGAGGCGGGCGTCCCAGTGGGAGATGGCGTTGCGCAGTGCGAGCGGGAGGGAATCGGCGGAGAGGTCGCGGCTGGCGAAGAGCCAGAGCGTGTAATCAGCGGCGGCGGAGTCGGTGGTGTGGTTCTGGGCGGACCAGGTGACGCCGGCGAAGACGATGAGTGGGGTCTTGAGGCCGAGGTCGGCCCAGAGCATGCCGTGGGCGGGACAGAAGTCGGGGACGCAGCCGTCGATGGAGATAAAGCGGTTGGCATCGGAGGTGACTTCGCCGTTGGCGGTGAGGAAGAGCGGGATGACCTGGGCCAGTGCGGGGGGCTGTGTGATGTCGGAGTTCCACATGGCCTGCGGCTGCTTGAAGGTGGACTCGAGCAGGGCCTTGAAGCGGGCGTCGTAGCGGAGGGCGGTGGGATCGCCGGAGGGTGCGGGCTTGGCGTACTTCCACATCCACTGCAGGTCGTTGAGCGGGGCCTGATCGTAGTGGTGGGCGGGGTTGCGCGGTGGTTGCGCGATGAGGTGGTTGGGGTCTTCGATCTGCGCGTGGGCGCACGTCGCTGCCGTGCTCAGGAGAGCGAGGGCGGCGGCGAGTTGGAGTGAGGTGCGCATTGGGAGTGAATAGTGAGTAGTGAATAGTGAAGTAAAGCGGGTCCTTCGCCTTCGGCTCAGGAAGACAACAAAAAGGCTATGTGGTGGCTAACTGCTTAGCTAACTCGTCGAGGACATACTGGCCCATCTGGGTGGTGCTGGTGTTGGCGGTGGCTCCGCCTTTGGCGATGTCGGCGGTGCGGTGGCCGGCGGCGAGGACGGCGTTGACGGCCTTCTCGATGGCCAGGGCTTCCTGCTCGAGATGGGCGGAGTGGCGGAGTACCATGGCGGCGGTGAGGATGGCGCCGAGGGGGTTGGCCTTGCCCTGGCCGGCGATGTCGGGCGCGGAGCCGTGGACGGGCTCGTAGAGGTTGACCTTGCCGCCGATGGTGGCCGAGGGCAGCATGCCGAGCGAGCCGGTGATGACGCCGGACTCGTCGGAGAGGATGTCGCCGAAGAGGTTCTCGGTGAGGACGACGTCGTAGGCCTTGGGCTGGTTCATCAGGAGGATGGCCATGGAGTCGACGAGCTGGTGCTCGACGGTGACGTCGGGATACTGGGGCTTGAGTTCTTCCACGGTGGCGCGCCACAGCTGGGAGCACTCGAGGACGTTGGCCTTGTCGACCTGGGTGAGCTTCTTCTTGCGCTTCTGGGCGAGCTGGAAGCCGATGTGGGCGACGCGGACGACTTCTTCCTTGGTGTAGACCATGGTGTTGATGGCGAGGCCGGTCTCTTTGTTCCAGCTGCGGGGCTGGCCGAAGTAGAGGCCGCCGAGGAGTTCGCGGACGAAGAGGATGTCGACGCCTTCGATGACCTCCGGTTTGAGGACGGAGTTGTTGGAGAGCGCGGCGAAGGCGAGGCAGGGGCGGAGGTTCGCAAAGCCGCCGAGGTGCTGGCGAATGGCGAGCAGGCCGGCTTCGGGGCGCTTGTCTGGCGACAGCGCGTTGAACTTGTTGTCGCCGACGGCGCCGAGGAGAACGGCGTCGGAGGCCAGTGAGATGTCGATGGTCTTCTGCGGCAGGGGGGTGCCTTCGGCGGTGATGGCGACGCCACCGATGAGGGCTTCGGTGAAGGTGAAGTCGTGGCCGCCAGCGACGGCGATGGCCTTGAGGACCTTGACGGCTTCGCCCGTGACTTCGGGCCCGATGCCGTCACCGGCGAGGATGGCGATGTTGAGGTTCATAGACACCAGTGAATAGTGAGTAGTGAATAGTGAAAAACGGACTTGAAGCAGATCCCTGCGGGGATGACGACAAGAAAAGCAAAAGCAAGAACAACGGCAACTGCGAACGCGGAGGCCGCAACGGACGCGGAGTTACGCGGCGTTGTTCGGGGGGCGGAGTTATGGCACGGTGGCGGTTTCGGCTACCGGGGCATGCAGAAGGCCGATGAGGTCCTGGTCGTAGATGTCTTTCTTGCGGTCGGCTAGGTCAGTGAAGCGTTCGTAGACGAGGAGGAGCTGTTCTTTGTCGAGTGGGTGGCCGAGTTTGGTGAGGCGTTCGGCGAGGGCGGCGCGGCCGGAGTGCTTGGTGAGCACGAGCGAGTTCGCGGGGACGCCGACGGACTCGGGCGTCATGATCTCGTAGGTGAGCGGGTTGGCGATGACGCCGTGCTGATGGATGCCGGCGGCATGGGCGAAGGCGTTGGCTCCGACGATGGCCTTGTTGGGCGCGGCGCCGAAGCTGATGCACTCGGCGAGCATCTGGCTGGTGGGGTAGAGCTCCTTGAGCACGATGCTGTGGTCGTAGGGGAGCTTGTCATGGCGGACGGTGAGGATGACGGCGAGCTCTTCAAGGGAGGCGTTGCCGGCGCGTTCGCCGATGCCGTTGATGGCGCACTCGACCTGGCGGACACCGGCTTCGATGGCGGCGAGGGAGTTGGCGACGGCGAGGCCGAGGTCGTCGTGGCAGTGCGCGGAAAGGATGATGCCGTCGCGGTCGATCTGCGGGATGCGCTCGCGGACCATGCGGAACATGGCGGCGTAGTCGGCCGGGATGCAGTAGCCGACGGTGTCGGGGAGGTTGAGGGTGGTGGCTCCGGCCTGGATGGCGACTTCGAGGGCCTTGATGAGGAAGTCGGGATCGGTGCGAGTGGCGTCCTCGGGGGAGAACTCGACGTCGTCGGCGAGGGTGCGGGCGTAGGCGACCATCTCGGCGATCTGGTCGAGGGCCTGCTCGCGCGTGATCTTCAGCTTGGCCGCGAGATGGAGGTCGGAGGTGGAGAGGAAGGTGTGGATGCGGCTGCGGTCGGCGGGCTCGACGGCGCGGGCGACGGCTTCGATGTCGGGGCGGCGGCAGCGGGCGAGGCCAGCGATCTTCGGAGCACCATTGCCGCGGCCGATGGTGGAGGCGATGGCCTTCACACTGTCAAAGTCGCCATGCGAGGCGATGGGGAAGCCGGCCTCGATGATGTCGACGCCGAGCCTGGCGAGCTGGGCGGCCATACGGAGTTTCTCGGCGTGGTGCATGGTGCAGCCGGGGGACTGTTCCCCGTCGCGCAGCGTGGTGTCGAAGAAGACGATGTGGTTCGAGAGTGCCATGTTCCGAGACCTTTCGTGCCGGTGACGATCAGGTGCTTTCGCTACCCTTCGTCTCTGGACTAAAGCATAACCTGCCCTTATGCTCTGAGCGAGGCGTATCAAAACTTCTAATGCCAGCATAGGAGGCCAAAGGCATTAGACAGAAAGGGTACGACAGGCGGGGGATCACTGGGAATAGGGAATCGGAAGAGGTTTCAGGGATCGCACGCCGTGCGAAGGCACAGTGAACGCCGGGTAACGAAGCAATGAATTGCGCCGCAGCGGCGCCGGATGGGGAGTATGGACCTATTTCAGTTGGAGACGTTTCTGGCGGTGGCGGAGGAGCGGAGCTTCTCGCGAGCGGCGACGCGGCTGCACAGGACACAGCCGGCGGTGAGCCAGGTGATCGCAAAGCTGGAGGCGGAGCTGGGCGAGACGCTGCTGGAGCGGACCTCGCGCGATGGGCGCCTGACGGATGCGGGCGAGGTGCTCCGCGAGCACGCGCAGAAGATGTTGAACCTGCGGGCCGATGCGGAGGCTGCGCTGGTCGAGCTGCGGTCGCTGCATACGGGGAAGCTGCGGCTGGCGGCGAACGAGTACACCTGCCTGTACCTGCTGCCGGTGCTGGATGCGTATCGGCGGGCGCATCCTCGGGTGAAGATCGAGGTGCAGCGGGCGCTGGCGAGCCGGATCTCGGACGAGGTGCTGCAGCACTCGGTGGAGGTAGGGGTGGTGAGCTTCCGGCCGGACGACCCGGCGGTGCGGTCGATTGTGGTGTATCGCGACGAGCTGGTGTGCGTGGTGGGACCGCAGCATGAGCTGGCGCGGGGCAATGGGGCGAACAGCCAGGCGCCGGTGCCGATCCAGCGGCTGGGGCGGGAGCTGTTCGTCGCGCACAATGTGGCGTCGCCGATGCGACAGAAGGTGATCCAGGCGTTCAAGCGGTACAAGACACCGCTGAATATTGAGGTCGAGCTGCCTTCGCTGGAGGCGATCAAGCGGTTCGTGGCTCAGGGGAATGGCGTGGCGCTGGTGCCGAAGCTGACGGTGGAGCCGGATCTGGCGTCAGGGGCGTTGGTGGCGATCAAGGTTCCGGAGCTGGAGATGGAGCGGCGGCTGCGGCTGGTGTACCGGCGGCAGGCGGCGCTGAGCCACGCGGCGCGGGCGTTCCTGAAGGTGGTGGAGGAGCGGGCGGCCAGCGGCGATCCGTTCTGTTACGTGACAGACAGAACGGGCGGGGCGTAGGATTCCCGCGGTTCGGCGGCCGGGGTTGCAAAGTGACGAATCTTTACATGGCGGATCGGAACTTTGCGGAGTTTGAGCCGTCTCTGCACGGTAGCTGCGCCCGGTCTGGACCGGCGGCTATGCTCGCCTGCGAACTGCTGGCGCGGCTGGGCTGAATCAAGGTTTACGAGATGAGGAGACGATCTATGAAGCGGACAATCGGACGTATGGCAATGGTGCTGCTGTGTTGCGCCGGATTTGTGGCGGCAGCGGGAGCGCAGGATACGCCGCCTCAGGGCGGCGGGCGCGGCATGATGGATCCGGCCAGGCGCGCGGAGATGATGCAGAAGCAGCTGGGGCTCTCCGACGATCAGACGACGCAGGTGAAGGCTGTTCTGACGGCGGATTCGGACAAGATGAAGGCGGCTCGCGACAGCGGCGGATCGCAGGAGGACATGCGGGCGCAGATGATGGCGATCCGCAAGGATGAGCAGGACAAGCTGAAGACGATCCTGACGGCGGACCAGTGGACCAAGTACCAGGCGATGATGGAGCAGATGCGGGGACGCATGGGCGGCGGCGGTGGCAATCCTCCGCCTCCTCCTCCGCAGCAGTAGTCCGATAGCGGCAGGATAGGAGCGGCGAAGGCCGGCAGCGGGGTCCCAAGATGGGGCTCCGCTGTTTTTGCGTGGAGGGTCGATTCCGAAATCGCGGGGCCGTCGTCTATCCCTCATCGACCATCGGTGATGTATCGGGTATCGCGAGTATCCCTGAGCTATCGGGCATTTCGAGCCGCACATGGGGCGGAGAAGGTACAATCAGGAGCAAGCGCGAGGCGTCAGGAAGATAGAGGCCTGTTCCACCCTAGGGACCAAGGACGGGTGAGGTATTGTCTTTACCGGCGCTGGATGTGAAAGCGAGGGATTCTGGCAAGCATGAAGAAGATGATGTGGCTCGGTGTTCTGCTGTTGAGCGCCGCGACCGTAGCGAACGCTCAGGAGAGCCGGCAGGACGCAAGCATTAGTGTGATCGGCGTCACGGGTTTCGACACCAACGGCCTCCTGGTGCACCCGATGCACCAGACCAATACGCTGGGCGTGCTGGGTAGCTATCGCTATGATCTGACGCCCCGGAGCCAGCTCGAGCTGAACTACAACTTTTCCCAGCACTCGTTCAAGTACAACACGATCGAGGTGAACAGCGGGGAAGTGCATGCGAAGCAGCAGGAGATCTCGGGTGCGTACGTGTACACGCGTTCCTACCGCAGGTGGAACCCCTTCGCGGAGGTCGGCATCGGTGTGAATATGTACACCCCGATCCTCGACACGGGCACCCACCAGTTGGGCGCGAAGTCGAACTCGAACATTGGCGCGATCTTCGGCGGGGGCGTGGCGTATGAGCTGAGCCCGAGCTGGGACGTTCGCGCGGAGTATCGCGGCATGATTCTGAAGACTCCGGACTTCGGCAACAGCGAATTCAAGACCAACAAGTACTTCGTGACGGAGACCCCGTCGATTGGCATCGCGTACCACTTCTAAGCGAGCTGGTTCGAAGGCTGTGAGAAAGGCCCGCCGGTTGGCGGGCCTTTCTGCGTTTGAGGCCGGGTGACGTGCACGCTCGCGCTGATAAACTTGAGTTCTATGCGTAACTTGTCCGGCAACCAGATTCGTGAAGACTTCCTGCGTTTTTTTGAGGGCAAAGGGCACCGTCGCGTGCATTCGTCCTCCCTGGTTCCGGCCAATGATCCGACGCTGCTGTTTACCAATGCGGGGATGAACCAGTTCAAGGATGTCTTCCTGGGTGCGGAGACGCGGTCGTACACGCGGGCGACGACCAGCCAGAAGTGCGTTCGGGCGGGTGGAAAGCATAACGACCTGGAGAATGTTGGGTTCACGCGGCGGCACCATACGTTCTTCGAGATGCTGGGCAACTTCAGCTTCGGCGACTACTTCAAGAAGGATGCGATCGCGTACGCGTGGGAGCTGCTGACGTCGCCGGACTGGTTTGGGATTGATCCGGACAAGCTGTACGTGACGATCTTTGAGGGTGACGCGAAGGTGCCGCGGGATAACGAGGCGGAGGCGTTCTGGATCGCTGCGGGTGTGCCGAAGGAACGGATCTTCGGCATGGGCGCGAAGGACAACTTCTGGCAGATGGGCGATACGGGGCCTTGCGGGCCTTGCTCGGAGATTTATTACGACCTGGGCGTGGTTGCTGCTGAGGTTCCGGGGAAAGATGTGCCGTTTCCTCAGGACGAGCAGCGGTACATGGAGATCTGGAACCTGGTCTTCATGCAGTTTGATCGCTTGACTGATGGGACATTGACGCCACTGCCCAAGCCTTCGATCGATACGGGCATGGGGTTGGAGCGCGTGTCGGCGGTGTTGCAGGGGAAGCTTTCGAACTATGAGAGCGATTTGTTTACGCCGCTGATTGCGGCGGCGGCGCGGCTGACGGGGTTTGAGGGCGGCGAGTTAGCGAGTGAGCGAGTCAGCGAGCTGGCGCTTTCTGATGAGAAGGGTGCGCCTTCGTTGCGCATCATCGCGGACCATGCGCGTTGTTCGACGTTCCTGATCGGCGATGGTGTGCTGCCGGCGAATGAAGGCCGTGGGTATGTGCTGCGCAAGATCATGCGCCGGGCGATTCGTCATGGGCGTTTGCTGGGTCAGGAGCAGCCGTTCCTGTACAAGATGGTCGATGCGGTGCGTGACGAGATGAGCGCGGCGTATCCGGAGCTAAAGGAGTCGGCGGAGCGCGTGGCGAAGGTGGTGCTTGCGGAAGAGCAGCAGTTTGCTCGGGTCATGGAGGTCGGTGCCGAACAGCTTGAAAAGGAAATTTATCGAACGCGTGAGACATGGATAACGACTGTGTATCATGACGTGTTTTATCCAGAAAATAGACTGAAGGCCGAAGAGTTCTTCAAGCTTGTCTCTGTGCTTACCCCAAAGCAAACGGCAGCAGAGATGGTCAGCTTGATTACGGGTATCGACTCGTCTGCAGACTCCGGTCTCGTCAGCCAGTTTGTTAGTCGCTTGAAAAGTACCGGCCCGGTACTATTGGGGATTCAAGCATTCCGACTCTATGAAACGTATGGGCTGCCTAAGGATTACATCTCTGACTCGGCACGCGACGCTGAGGTTGTTTTCGATGATGAAGGCTTTGAGGCCGCGAAGGTTGAGGAGCAGCAGCGGGCTCGTGCTTCGTGGAAGGGTGGATCGCAGAAGTCTGCGGCGCCGGTGTATCGCGAGATTGCGCAGACGAATTTTATTGGCTACACCGCGTTGAGGGCCGAGGGCGCGACTGTGATTGCGCTGGTGAAGGATGGCGTGGGTGTGCAGGCGCTGCAGCCGGGCGAGACGGGCGAGGTGGTGCTCGATACGACGAGCTTCTATGCGGACTCGGGCGGGCAGGTGGGCGATGTGGGTTGGCTGTATGCGGACAATCATGGCACGTTGGTGGCTGAGGTGAGTGGTTGCAGGAAGCCGGTGCAGGGCGTCTTCGCGCACCAGGTGACGGCGAAGGAGACCATCGCGGTGGGCGATGTGGTGGATACGGTCGTGAATGGCGAGGTGCGGTCGGCGACGATGCGCAACCATACGGCGACGCACCTGTTGCATGCTGCGCTGCGGCAGACGCTGGGGACGCATGTGAAGCAGGCTGGATCGCTGAATGATCGCTCGCGGCTGCGGTTCGATTTCTCGCACTTTACCGGCGTGGCCGAGGAAGAGCTGCAGGAGATCGAGGACATTGTGAACGCGCAGGTGCTGGCGAACAGCAAGGTGGAGACGCTGGTGGATGTGCCGATCGACGTGGCGGTGCATGAGCTGGGCGCGATGGCGCTGTTCGGCGAGAAGTATGGCGACAAGGTGCGCGTGGTGAAGATCGGGGACTTCTCGACCGAGCTTTGCGGTGGAACGCACATTGGAGCGACGGGTGAGATTGGGCTGATCAAGCTGGTGGGTGAGGGCGCGGTGGCGAGCGGCGTGCGTCGTGTGGAGGCTGTGACCGGTACGGGATCGCTGGGGCTGTTCCGGCGTGATGCGGATGTGGCGAAGGTTGCGGCGCAGTTTATTGGCTCGGGCGATGCGTCGGCGGATGCGTTGCGGGTTCGCGTGACTGCGCAGGAAGAGGAGATGAAGAAGCTGCGCCGCGAGCTGGAGCAGATGCGGGCGAAGTCGGCCAGTGCGGCGACGGCGAATGCCGCGGAGAGCGCGGTCGAGGTGAAGGGTGTGAAGGTGATTGCGCAGCGCGTGGACGCGCTGGATAAGGCGCAGATGCGGAACCTCGTCGATGAGCTGCGCGGGAAGCTGGGCTCGGGCGTAGTGGTGCTGGGGGCGGCTACGGATGAGGGCAAGGTGTCGCTGATTGCGGGCGTGACCAAGGACCTGACAGGCAAGGTGCAGGCGGGCAAGATCGTGAGCGCGCTGGCTGCGAAGGTTGGCGGCAAGGGCGGTGGACGGCCGGACCTTGCGGAGGCAGGCGGGTCGGATGTGGCGGCGCTGGATGGTGCGCTGGCTGGTGCGGCTGAGGTGGTGGGTGGGCTGCTGGGGTAGGGTCGGCACCCTGCGAACCCGCCTCTCAAAATCGAAAGGTGGGGCACCCGGTAGAGGTTCGTTCGTGGCGACTCCTGAGGTTGGGTGGAAGTTCGGGAGAAGAAAGTCGATCGAGTTGTGAGCTGTGGGTTTGGAGTTTTGAGTCCTTCCGGCACGATAAATGAGAACGGCCTCCTGACGGAGGCCGTTCGCGTTTGCGTGCGTGCGATTGTTCAGTCGAGCGCGGCGAAGATTTCGGTCATGTCGAGATGGATGGGCGTGTTGGGCACGTGCAGGTTGGCGGCATCTGCGTGATGCAGGCCCTGCGCGTCATAGGTGTGTGCTGAGCGGCGGATGGGGTCGATGAGCCAGATGTTCTCGACGCCCATCGCGAGATAGTCGGCGAGTCGCTTCTCTACGCGAGGGATGCGGTCCTCGGGCGAGAGCACTTCGATGCAGATCAGGGGCGGTGTCTGAGTGACGCTCTCGCGGGGAACGTCGGCGCGGAGGACGGCGACGTCAGCGATGCGGACGCGGGTGGGTGTGACGCGGATGCGTTGTTCAACGATTGTGTCGGTGTGCCATGCTTTTGCGTTCACGGTAAAGATGGACGCGATGATGGTCTGGATCTTTGCGTGTTCGTATTCGCCCAAGTGCCGCTCCTCGATCTCGCCGTCTACGTAATCGGCGTCGGGCTCATAGCTGGTGCGCAGGTAGGCCTCGATGGGGAGCAGGGATGGTGTGGTCGCCATGGTCGTTACCTCGCTGCAAATAGAATGCGCCTGCGGCCGGGGGGGCTGCAAGCGCATTGTGGGGATGCTGTAGAGGCGCGATGTCTTCAGGTTTCGAGGTGCGAGGTTGCGTCGCAGGGGACTGCAGAGAGACGAGGTGCCGAGCTATGAGTGACGAGGAAAGTCGTTGCGCTACTTCTTACCGAAGACGTCGCCCATGCGGCGGATCTGGGCACCTACGCCACGGAGTTTTTCTTCCATGCGCTCATAGCCGCGGTCGAGGTGATAGACGCGGTCGAGGATGGATTCGCCGTCGGCTACGAGGGCTGCGAGGACTAGAGCTGCGCTGGCGCGGAGGTCCGAGCACATGACGGCGGCGGACTGCAGCGGGGTGCCGCCGCGGACGGTCGCTGTGCGGCCGTTGACGCTGATGTTTGCGCCCATGCGGTTGAGCTCCGAGACGTGCATGAAGCGGTTCTCGAAGATGTTCTCCGTGATGGTGCTGGTGCCCTGGCACTGGGTTGTGAGAGCCATGTACTGGGCCTGCATGTCGGTGGGGAAGCCGGGGTACTCTTCGGTGATCATGTCGGCGGCCTTGAGGGCTTGTGCGCCTTCGCTACGCACGCGGATGGAGTCGACGCCGATCTCGAGTTTGACGCCGCATTCTTCGAGCTTGGAGAGCAGAGCGCCCTGATGCGCGGGGTTGAGGCAATCAACCATGAGGTCGCCGCCGGTGATGGCTCCTGCGATGAGGAAGGTGCCGGCCTCGATGCGATCGGGGTTGATGCGGTGGCGCGTGCCGTGGAGTTTCTCGACGCCGGTGATCTTCATCGTTGAGGTGCCGGCGCCTTCGATCTTCGCGCCCATGGAGTTGAGCATGGCGGCGAGGTCGGTGACCTCGGGCTCGCGGGCGCAGTTCTCGAAGAGGGACTCGCCTTCGGCCATCACGGCGGCCATGAGGAGGTCTTCGGTGCCAGTGACGGTGATCTTGTCGAAGACGATGTGGGCGGCCTTGAGGCGGTTGGAACCGTTGCCGGGGCTGCGGGCTTCGAGGTAGCCGTGCTCCTGGGTGATGGTGGCGCCCATGGACTCGAGACCCTTGATGTGGAGGTCGATAGGACGGCCGCCGATGGCGCAGCCACCGGGCATGGCGACGCGAGCCATACCGGTGCGGGCGATGAGCGGGCCGAGCACGAGCGATGAGGCACGCATGGTCTTGACGATCTCGTACTTGGCGACGGGGTCGGAGAGCACAGCGCACTTGATGGTGGTGCGGTGCTGGGCGCGGCCGTAGCCGAGTTCGACTTCGGCGCCCATGGATTCAAGGAGCTTGCGCTCGGTCTCGATGTCGCGCACCTGCGGGATGTTTTCGAGGACGACCTCATCCTCGGTGAGGATGGCCGCGGCCATGCAGGGCAGCGCGGAGTTCTTTGCGCCAGAGACTTTGACGGTACCGAGCAGCGGATTGCCGCCGCGAACGACAAACTTGTCCATGCAAGAAGTGTAGCTGCGCGGACGGTTTGGAAAAGGAGATCGGGGAGACGTGCCTCCGGGGTTAAGGCCCTGGGCTAGCGAGCGGGTGTCATGGGATCAAACACAGTCCGCGTGCGGGAAAGACTCCTATCGTCCCGCGCTGGGGACTCTCTCGATGCGATGCACGCGCCAGATAGTCTCCGTATCTTTCTCGCGGCGGAATGTCCCGACACGGTCGATCACGAAGGCGGGATCGCTCTTGATCCTGCGGGTGAACCAGAGTTTGTCGGGATCGGACACGACCAAAAAGTCGGGGGTGGACGAGAGGAACGCTGCAGAGTCCTGGATGCTGGAGGCGTAGTAGCCCGCACGCTTCCAGTTTTCCATCTCGTGATAGCCGGAGACATCGCCCCGCGGCGCGGCGGGATCGACGGCGGTGTCCCAGTCGAGTAGGTAACGGAGCTGGACCTGAGGTTCGAGAACGCGGCTTTCGGCGAAGACATCCACCCGTTCGACGACGACAGGAAGGTCTCGTGGGAGCTGCGAGCTCATGGCTGAGGTGTAGGCGTGGGGTGGCAGGACGAAGAAGGCCGGCATGTCCCATACCGCGCCGTAGATCGTGCCCCCAAAGGTTGCGCAGACGGCGAAGGCCAGGAGCCAATTTTGCCAAGGCGTGCGTTGCGCAGGGATGAGGCGCTGCAGGGTCGCGCAAAGCAGCAGCGCGGCTCCAACGATGGTGGGAGTGAGGTAACGGTCGGCGAAGAAGGATGTTCCGCGCTGCGAGACGAGCCAAAGGGCGGGAATGACTGCGATGAGCGCGAAGCCGGCGAGAATGGCATCTCGATCGCCGGTGGACGGAACGGACGGCTTCGACGCCTCCCTGGAATGTTGCAGGGCAAAGCGTAGGAGAAGAGCGAAGATGAGAAAGAGCCCAAGGTACAGGATTTGATCGGTCCAGAAGATCAGCGCATCGATAAGGTCGGCGGGGATTGGAGTCGTGGTCCAGAAGTGGGGCTTGCCGACTGCGGCGGATGCGAGCATAGCGGCGCGGGAAGGAATGAGCATCCACCATCCGGCGACCCCGGCCAGATAGAGCGCGGGCCGAAACCTATGGTGCGCGAGATCCGCGAGGAACGTTGCGGTCAGGATCGGTGCGCTGAAGACCAGGCCGAAGGGATGGATTCCTACGAGGAACGTGTGCGCGGCGAAGGTCGCGACCAGGTGACTGGTCTTCGGAGCAGTGCTGTGGGCGGTCCACGCGAAGGTGTAGACGGCGGCTGCAACGGCGGCGATCAGTGGGCCGTAGAAGCGGCCGATCGCCAGTTGCTGTAGGACGGAGTGGGCCGTGAACCAACAGAGGGGTATGGCAATCGCGACCACTTCCAGGCGATACCAGCGTCGGGCGGCGCCCCAGGCGAAGGCGATACCCAGTCCCATGGCGGAGGCGTTGAGGAAGCGAAGTGCCATGGCGGATTGGCCAAAAAGGTGAAGCCAGGTGCGGGCGATGAGGTAGAAGAGGATGCCCCCGCCATCAGCACCTATGCGCCAGGCGGCGACCATGTGGTGCAGTGAGGGATCGCGCGCGAGCATCCAGCCGAAGATCTCGTCGCTCCAGAATTGACGGCCGGAGGTGAGACGCGAGCACTCCGCGAGCGTTGCGACGAACCAGAAGATGAGCCAGTACGCGTCGCGGCGATGCAGGCCGTGCTTTTCCTTGTTCGTCACCAACCAATCGTAAAGCAGGGGGTGCCCAGGGCGAGACGTGGCGGCCGGTCTCCGGATCTCCGGAGGCCCGCAACGTCAATAGCGCCGCCTTTCGGGGAGAAGGCGGCGCTCTCGAATTGGTGAGGAGTTGCGTTCAGGCGGCGGGAGGAGCGGAGGGCTGCTGCTGGCCCCATTGGCCGTGTCCACGGTGGTCGTGGCGCATGGCCTTCATTTGCTGGAGCTGGTCGGGCGTGAGGACGGTGGCGAGCTGCTGCTCGGTGGTCTGGTGGATGGTCTTCATCTGCTCGCGGCGGTCCTGCGGGGCGAGCTGCTGGTTCTGGAAGACGGCCTGCAGTTGCTGATCGCGGTTGGCAAGGATCGGCTCGAGCTTGGAGGACTGGTCAGGGGTCAGGTTGAGCACCTTGGAGAGGTGCGCGACCTCACGCTGGGGGTCCGCGCGGCGGTGATGCATGGGACGATCGCCCTGCTGCGGCGGTGCGTCCTGCTGGGCGAAGGCGGCTGCGCCGGTGAGGCTGAGGAGAAGAGCTGCGGAGACGAGAATACGCTTCATGGATCGACACTCCCTGGCAGCGCGGGGAGGATCTCGCTGCCTACTGTGCAATCAAACACTCCGGGGGACGAATGTTGCGGGTCGCGGAGCGGGCTTCTGGTCACATTGTGTAACGAGTTCCGGGTGCGCGTACAAATCTCTTTCGATGGCGCTTCAAGCTGCGTCGGCCGGTGTGACGGCGGGCCAGGGCTGTACGGCCGTGAGGAGCAGAACGGCGGCGATGAGGACCGAGGCGAGCGGACCGGTGGGGGTGATGCCGAGATAGCTTAGCGCGGGGAGAGGCAGCATGAGCGCGAGCAGAAGGGCCAGCGCGAGGATGCCGCTGGCGGGCGGACGGCGGCTGACGAGGGCCGAGATCAGGAGCAGCAGCGGCAGCTCGAGATGGATGAGCGTGTAGGAGAAGGAGACGGGTGGGAGCGAGACCATCGCCGCAACGAGGAAGACTGTGCCGTTGAGGAACGGAAGCGTCCGCACGCGGAGGAAGAGGAGCAGCGCGGCGCTGCCGGCGACGAGGTAGTACGTGACGCGCCACGGAGCGGGGCTGGTGTGATGCAGGACCGCGAGGTACTTGAAGGGCGAGAAGAGGCAATGGTCGAAGGCGATCTCGACCTTGCTGACGGCATCGACGTAGTGGGTCTGGAAGCGGCTGACGTCGGTGAAGAAGCCCTGTCCGGCGATGGCGAAGGTTGGACCGGCGTGAGCGATGGCGGCTCCCATGGCGACGATCGCGGTGACGATGCCGATGAGGAAGGCGGGAAGGTCGCGGCGGCGGCGCAGGAATAGGCCAAGCAGGAGGATGGGGTAGAGCTTGATCGCGAAACCGATGCCGAAGAGGATGGCGGCGGGGATCGACCACCCACGCCAGGCGCAGAGGATGCCCGCGGCGACGATGACCCAAAGGATGAGCTCGATGTTGCCGCGCTGGATGAGGAAGACGACAGGGAACGATAGCGCGAGAGCTAGGGGCGCGGCGAGACGAAGAGCACCGACGCGGGAGAGCAGCCAGAAGGCGATGCCGGTGGCGGTGAGCACGCAGCCCGCGGCGAGGTACTGGAAGGTGGTGACGGGTGCGGGGAGTTTGTAGAGGAACTCGTAGATGACTGCTGCACCGGCGGGGTAGGCGAAGCCGGAGTATGCCTTCGAGGTGAAGAAGCGGGCGGAGTGGTAGAGCGCGAAGCGACCCTTGTAGACGGTGATGTCGACGAAGTTGGGGCCGGGTGGGAAGACGATGCTGTGGGGCGCGAGCCAGGCGGCAAGCCACAGCAGGGCGGCAACGCCGGCGGCGGTGTAGACGAGCAGGACGACTGTGGTGGGGAGGGCTCTCGAGCGCCCGGCGAACGGCATAGCCAAAGGGTACGCGGTGGGGCGGGTGATCGAGTTAATGTTGCAGGTTCGAGGGAGAGACACGCTTGTGGATGCGGGCGTCGGTCCACCTGCTCGGGGGCTTCGAGGTTGCCGAACCGGGTGCTACAGCTCCAGGCGGGAGTCCTCGATGGCGAGGCGGACGTTGCCGTCGGATTTCTGGAGGCGGCGGACGGCTTCCATCTTGTCGACGTTGGCCTTGAGCATGACCACGGCGATGGGGATCGACTTGCCGGAGGACTTGATGGTCCGGATGGCGGTCTCGCGGTCGATGTTGCAGACCTTCATCAGCACACGGATGCCACGCTCGACGAGCTTGGCGTTCTTCATGTGCACGTTGACCATGAGGTTGTCGTAGACGTAGCCCAGGCGGGTCATCGCGCCCGTGGTGATCATGTTGAGGATCATCTTCTGGGCGGTGGAGGCCTTCATGCGGGTGGAGCCGGAGACGACCTCGGGGCCGACTTCGGCGCAGACGGTGATGTCGGCGACGCGGGAGAGGTCGGAGTCCGGATTGCAGGTGATGGCGGCGGTGCGGGCTCCGCGAGCGCGGGCGTATTCGGTGGCTCCGATGACGTACGGCGTGCGGCCCGAGGCGGAGACGCCGATGATGATGTCCTTGCGGGTGGGACGGCGCTTGGCGACGTCACGCTGCCCGAGCTCGGGGGAGTCTTCGTTGACGTCGGAGGCTGAGGCGAGGGCCTTGGGGCCGCCGGCCATGATGTATTGGACCTGCTGCGGCGCGGTGGAGAAGGTCGGCGGGCACTCGGAGGCGTCGAGGGCTGCGATGCGGCCTGAGCTGCCGGCGCCGACGTAGATCAGCCGGCCGCCGTCGCGAAGGCAGCGAGCGACCGTGTCGATCACCATGGCGATCTCGGGCAGGGCCTTTTTGACCGCTGCGGCGACCTTGGCGTCGTCCTGATTGATGATGCGCGCGATCTCAATGGCCGACTTGGTGTCGAGACCATGGGCGGCTTCGTTCAGCTGCTCGGTCGTGAGACTCTGAAGGTCGGCCGATTTACTCGCGCCTTGTGGATCAAGAGCTGTCGGAGATGACATGGTGAGCGTGGCCATAGCCTAAATGGTACTGGGCTCATTCTAGCTCATTCCATCATGGGAAACTGCCCGGGGAATGCCCGGGGTCGTCATCCGGCGAAGGTATTGGAGGATCAAACGTTGAACCGCCTTACAAAGTGGATGCGCTGGCTGACGCCTGGGGTGATGGCCTGCCTGACAGGAGCGGCTTTGGCTGCGCAGGGTCAGGCTAGCGCAGTGCAGGCTGATGTCGAGGCTTTGGCTGCCTCCCACCAGGGCAAGGTGGGCGTGTATGCGCGCCAGCTGAACACTGGAACGACCATCGCGCTGAACGCCGATGAGCCGGTGCAGACGGCTTCGGTGATCAAGCTGGGCATTTTGTACGAGGCGATCATCGAGGTGCGCGAGGGCAAGGCGCACTGGGACGAGAAGATACCGGTTCCGGCGAACTACACGGTGGGCGGGTCGGGGTTCCTGCAGTTCTTCGACGCGCCGATGACGCTGACGCTGAAGGATGTGCTGTCGCTGATGGTGATCGTGAGCGACAACTCGGCGACGGACCTGGCGATTGACCGGTTCGGTGTTGACGCTGTGAACCGGCGGATGACGCAGCTGGGGCTGAAGAATACGTGGCTGTACAAGCGGATCGGCAAGCCCGCCGTGGGGACGATGCCGGCGGATCAGCCGAAGTTCGGCCTGGGCAAGACGACGCCGCGCGAGATGGCGATCCTAATGGAGACGATCGGCCGGTGTGAGCTGCATCCGCAGGGTTTGGCTGATGCTGCGGGCAAAGAGGCCTTTGGGCCGGTCGACGAGCAGGACCGTGCGGTCTGCAAGGTCGCTCTTCACATGCTCTCCAGCCAGTTCTACCGGACGACCGTGCCGCGGTACCTGGACACGGTGGACACCAGCGAGCATGGCAGCGGGATTGCGAGCAAGACGGGCTCGCTGAATGCGGTGCGCAACGATGTGGCGATTGTGGCTGGGAAGACCGGGCCGATCGTGCTCTCGATCTTCACGCACGACAACAAGGATCAGAGCTGGACGGTGGACAACACGGCCGAGGTACTGGTCGCGAAGATTGCGAAGGCGGTGGTCACCGCGTGGTCGCCAGCGGGCATCGATGACAAGTATCTTGTGCCGGGATTGGATCTTGAGCCGGGTGGAGCGTTTGCGCCAAAGTGAGGCACTGGGGGAGCGGGTGAGCCGAAACTCTCTATGGATCGTCTACATTAACCGAGTAGGTTCCCCGCGCGAAAGCGGTAACGGGGAGTCGTCCTGAGAGCAGGACGGCACCTCATCTGGCGATGATCGAGAGCGAGCAACAGGAAACGATGGAAGAGCAGACTCCCGGGGATCCGGTAAACACCCCGGCCGAGACAGAGACACGCAAGGCGGCTCGCGACGAGTCGATTCAGGACGTGGTGCGGGCGCAGGCTGGTGGCTGGCGCGCGTGGACGCGCGACCTGGTGATTGCGGTGGCGATCTCGGTGTTCATCATCCTGTTCCTCTACCAGCCGGTACGGGTGGAGGGGACGAGCATGCTGCCGGTGCTGGAGGACCAGGACCGGCTGTTCATCAACAAGTTTGCGTATCGCTTCGACAGCATCCATCGCGGCGACGTGGTGGTGTTCCTGTATCCGAACGACCACACGAAGAGCTATATCAAGCGCGTCATCGCGTTGCCGGGCGACGACCTGCGGATCGAGCACGGACGGGTGTACGTCAACGGAGTTCGGCTGAAAGAGCCGTACGTTCCGGGAAGGTTTGCGGACGATCGTTCGCAACCGGAGATGACCGTGGCGCCAGGGGAGTACTTCGTCATGGGCGACCATCGCTCGATCTCGAGCGACAGCCGGGACTTTGGCACGGTGCCGCGCGGGCTGATCTATGGCCGGGCTGCGTTTGTGTACTGGCCGGTGGACCAGGCTGGGATCGTGCGCTAGGCCAGGTCTGATCGAGTTTCGAACATTCTCTCAGTGGGCTGAAGCCGCAACGTTGCCGCGACCCTGATGGCGGGACTGAAGTCGCGCCCTGACAAAGCGGGACGTGTGCAGAGGCGTCTTAGATCGATTGCACTGGCTACTCGTACTTCAAAATTTTTGCGAAGCTGTGGGGGTCGAGCGAAGCTCCGCCGACCAGAGCTCCGTCGATGTCGGGCTCACTCATCAGGGTGTCGATGTTGTCCGGCTTGACGGAGCCCCCGTAAAGGATGCGGGTTACGGCGGCGAGCTCCGCGCCACAGCAGGCGGCGAGCTCGTCGCGCACGATCTGGTGGGCCGCCTGCGCGACGTCCGGCGTGGCGGTGCGGCCGGTGCCGATGGCCCAGATGGGCTCGTAGGCGAGGATCAGGTGCTTGCCTTCCGCGGGCGTGACGTTGCGCAGCAGGGTGTTGACCTGCCGGCGCAGCGCCTCCTCGGTTTTGCCGTCCTCGCGCTCGGAGAGCTGCTCGCCGATGCAGACGATGGGGGTGAGGCCGTGCGTGACCGCGGCCTTGAACTTGAGGTTGACGCGCTCGTAGGTTTCGCCGAAGTAGAGCCTCTGCTCGGAGTGGCCGAGCAGGACGTGCCCGCAGCCGAGTGCGTTGAGCATGGCAGGCGAAGTCTCGCCGGTGAAGGCGCCTTCGTTGAGCCAATGCATCGTCTGCGCGCCGGCGCGAACGTTGCTGCCCGAAGTAGCGTCCAGTGCCGCGCTGAGGGAGGTAATCGACGGGAAGAGGAAGATCTCATCGCGCGTGTGGCCGGCGACCAGCGGGAGAAACGCTTCGAGGTAGGCGAGCGACTCCTGCGGGGTTTTGTACATCTTCCAGTTGCCGGCGATTACGGGTTTGCGCATGGGGTGAAGGTCTTCCTTCGCTCGAGAGTCGACCCTTTGAGGCTACGTTTGGCGATGGAGAGCTGACAAGGGATGCGGTCGCTAATCGGGTGTCCGGGGCGAGGCCCGTAGGGCGAAGGTCCCAGACGCCAGATCCCAGTTTGCCAGTTACCAGTTGAGATCTGGCAGACTGGCAGCTGGCAACTGAATCTCGAAACATGTTGAGAGGTATGAGATGCAGGACTTTCGCAAGGTCGTCGCGTGGCAGAAGGCGCACGCGCTGGTGTTGAAGCTTTATCAGCAGACGGCGTCGTTTCCGCGAGAGGAGACTTTCGGAGTCACGATGCAGCTACGTCGGGGCGCTATGGGTATCGCAATGCAGATTGCCGAGGGAGCTGGTCGTCCGAACAATGGCGAGTTCTCGACGGACCTGCGCAAAGCGGCCTCGGGATGCAATGAGCTGGAATATCTCGTTATGCTTGCTGGAGATCTTGGCTACTGGGATGCCGAAGCTTGTGATGGTCTGACCGAGCAGGTGAGTGAAGTGCGCAGGATTATCTTCGGCCTCCTGCGCACCTTCTGACTACTTGTCGGTCAGCGCCGCCACACCTGGCAGGACCTTGCCTTCGAGGAACTCGAGCGAGGCTCCGCCGCCGGTGGAGATGTGGCTGATCTTGTCGGCCACGCCGGAGTTGTGGAGCGCGGCTACCGAGTCTCCGCCGCCCACAATCGAGATGCAGTCCTCGTTCTTCGCGATGGCCTTGGCGACGGCGTTGGTGCCCTTGGCAAAGGGCGTGAGCTCGGCGACACCCATGGGGCCGTTCCACACGATGGTGACCGCGTCGGCGATTTCGGCTGCGAAGAGCTTGATGGTTTCGGGGCCGATGTCGAGCGCCATCCAGTCTTCAGGGAAGGGACCGTCGCCGGAGAAGATCTGGGTCTTGGCGTCGGCGGCGAATTTGTTGGCGAGCACGTGGTCGACGGGCAGGAGGAACTTCACCTCGCGGGCTTCGGCCTTCGCCATCGCGGCTCGCGCGACGTCGAGCTTGTCCATCTCCACCAGGCTCTTGCCGGTGGTCTGGCCCTTCGCGTTGAGGAAGGTGTAGGCCATGGCCCCGCCGATGAGCAGGGCATCGACCTTGCTGAGCAGGGAGTTGATGACCTCGATCTTGTCCGAGACCTTGGCGCCGCCGATGATGGCGACGAAGGGACGATTGGGGTCGCCGACGGCGCGGCCGAGGTAGTCGAGTTCCTTCTCCATCAGCAGGCCGGTGGCGGACTGGGCGACGTGGTGCGTGATGCCTTCGGTGGAGGCGTGGGCGCGATGGGCGGCGCCGAAGGCATCGTTCACGTAGACGTCGCAGAGCTTGGCGAGCTGCGCGGCGAAGGCAGGATCGTTGGCTTCCTCTTCGGGGTGGAAGCGGAGGTTTTCGAGCAGCAGCGTCTGGCCGGGCTCGAGGTTGTCGGCGAGTTCCTCTGCGATGGGGCCGACGCAGTCCGGCGAGAAGGCCACGTTGGCTTCTTCGTCCAGGACGGCGTCCAGGAGCCGGCGCAAGCGGTCGACGACGGGGCGCAGGCTCATCGAGTCGACTCGCTTGCCCTTGGGACGGCCGAGGTGAGCCGCCAGGATCACGCGCGCTTTGCGGCGCAGGGCGTACTCGATGGTCGGGATCGTCTCGCGGATCCGGGTGTCGTCGGTGATTTGCCCTTCTTTGGAGAGGGGAACGTTGAAGTCGACACGGATGAAGACGCGCTTGCCCGCCAAATCGAGATCTCGGATAGACAGTTTGTTCATTTCGAAGCAAGCATACCCGAGTCGCGGCGGATAGACGAAGAAGTGGAACGTTGGCGGGGAGAAAAACGGTGGACGGGCGGCCTGTGGGCGGTCGCCCGTACCGGCTAAATAGGGCTATTCGGGGGCAGGAAGGGCCTTTTCGGGCTCGGGCAGGGGTCGGCCCTCGGGAACGACCGCTTCGGCCTCGATTTCGACGGCCCAGAGGGGGTTCAGGAGTTTGGCTCCGACCATGGTCGCGGCCGGGCGAATGCTGCCGAAGAACTCGCCATGGGCGCGGCCGACGGCCTCCCAGTCTTCGGTCTTGGCGAGGTAGATGCGTGTGCGGACGACGTCGGCGAAGGTCGCGCCGGCCTGGTGCAGCGCTCCCTCGATGATCTTGAGGACGTGCCGGGTCTGTTCGGCGGCGGCCATGTCTTCGGCTCCCACCGGGCCGGTGCCCGAGACGTGCACCACGTTGCCAATGCGCACCGCTCGGGAGAAGCCGATGACGGGCTCGTAGGGGGAAGCTCCGGGGATATTCGTGCGGGGGAGAAGCTGCGAGGTATCCATGATGGTGGATTGTATCGGGTGAGGCGGCACGATCGTTTTGCAGGGAGGAATCCTGCCGGAGCTCGAGGGCTGGAGATCATGGCTTCAGTTTGTGGCCACGATGCGGTGGGCTCGGTGCTGGACGTGAGAGGACCCTGAGCAGGCTTTGGATTTCTTCTTTAGCGCTACCTTTTGTCTTACCAATTTGGAGAGATGTAAGAGCGCTTGAGCGGGGAAAGTTTCTGCTTGACCATGTGCGGGACAAACGCTTAGCTTCTTCTCGCTTCGCAAACAAGACATGGGATTGCGCTGAAGTTTGAACGAGGCAGTAATTATCTTGGGGAGGCTGTACGTAAATGGTTCTATCTTCAAACAAAATAAGGTTCCGGGAGACATTCGCAATGGCGAAGCCCTCCGGTGAGAGCGCGGCACAGGCCGTGCGGTATGAACATTTCCGGCCAGTGAGCTGGGTGGGATTCGTGCTTTGCACCCTCGCACTGATGTTTGGTGCGACGACAGCGCTGGCGCAGCAGATTACCGGCACGATCGCCGGAACTGTCAGTGATAGCCAAGGGGCGGTTGTTCCCAGCGCGGCGGTGAAGGCCGTCAACAGCGAGACCGGCTTCGCGCGCTCGACGGTGAGCGATTCGGCCGGCAACTACACGCTGCCTTATCTTCCGGTCGGCAATTACTCGGTCGAAGTCGCGGCCAACGGTTTCAAGAAGACACTGCAGAAGAACATCGTGGTTAGCGTGGACACGACGCAGTCGTATAACCCTGCGCTGACGGTGGGCGCGATCGATGAGACGATCACAGTGACGACGGCGCCACCGCTGGTGAACGTCTCGTCGGAGACGCTGGGTCGCACGATTTCGCCGGACGAGATCAACAACCTTCCGCTGGTGAACCGCAATGCGTACACCGAACTCACGCTGACGCCCGGCGTGCAGTCCAACAGCGCCAGCTCGCAGACCAACCCGAATGGCACACCGAACTTCGTTATCGGTGTTCCATCGACGCAGGTGATCGTGAATGGCGGCATCGACGGCGGCGTGCCGATGGTGAGCTTCTACCTGGATGGCGGCTTCAACATGACGGGCCTGCGCAACTACGGCAACGCTCTGCCCAATCCCGACGCGCTGGAAGAGTTCCGAGTGGAGACCAGCAACTTCGCGGCGCAGTACGGCCGTATGTCCGGCGCGGTGGTCACGGCCGTCACTAAGTCAGGTACGAATTCCTTCCATGGCTCGGTGTTCGAGTTCATCCGCAACACGGCGCTGAATGACTATTCCTGGGTGCCGACCGGTGCGCAGAACCCGACGACCCAAATTCGTCTTCCGCTGCACCGCAACCAGTATGGTGTGACGGTTGGCGGTCCTATTAAGCGCGATCGTGCGTTCTTCTTCTTCAGCTACGGCGGACTACGTCAAACCAGCGGCCAGTTGCTGACGGGCGGCATTGTGCCGACGCCGATCGAGCGGCAGGGCGACTTCACGAAGTCGCCGGTGAGGCCGAACAATCCATCGACGAGCACAGTTTGGACGGGAACGAACAGCTCCACCAACTGCCTCGCTTCAACAGCTGGGTGCATTCCGCAAGCAAGCCTCGATGCAACGGCTGCGAATTTGACGGCGAAGTTGGTTCCGTTGCCGAACACGAACGTCTGCGTAAAGAACTCAACGATCACGAACCCCAACGTCGTGACGGACGGAAATCCGAACGACTGTACAAACTTCCTCGAGGGCTACACCGGCGCTTACACTACGCCGACCACGGAGGATGAATACCTCGGCAAGTACGACCAGCAGATTGGCAAGAACGATCACCTGTTCGGAAGCTACTTCACGATCAAGTCGGTGAGCGGCGCCTATGGCGGCGGCAATATTCCGTACATGGTCAACCAATCGAACGCGCGCCAGCAGGATTTGAATATCAGCGACGTTCACACGATCGGCTCCACGAAGGCCAACCAGGTCTGGCTCACGGTCACGCGGGTCGCCGGCGGCCGTATCAACCTTCCTGCAACGGACCTGAGCTCCTTCGGATCGAACTTTACGATCCAGGGGCCGAAGGCTCTTCCGCAGTTGGCGATCTCATCGGGCTTCAGCGCTGGTGGCTCGCTTGCCGGTCCTGTAAGCAACACGAACTTCTATGGCCTGCGCGATGTGTTCACGTTTACGGTTGGCCACCACGCGTTGAATGTCGGCGGCGAATTCTCGTTGGAGAAGGACGCGGTGCAGGGCAATCTGTACAACTTCGGCGTCTTCAACTTCCAGACGTCGGGTCCGACCTCCACGAAGAACAGCGCGATGGCCGACTATATCGCCGGCCTGGTCGCGTCGATGGAGCAGGACACGCCGTACCACTCGCTCACGAGCTACTTCTTCGGCGCTGGCTTCCTTCAAGACGCGTGGAAGATCACACCCCGGCTGACGGCAAACCTTGGCCTGCGCTATGACATTGAGCAGGCCCCGGTGGAGTCTCAGAACCTGACTGCGGGCTTTGTTCCTGGCCAGCAGTCCACCGTCGTTCCTTCGGCTCCTCTGGGAGTCGTGTTCCCGGGCGACAAGGGCATTTCGCGTGGTATCGCGCAGACGTCGAAGGATCACCTCTCGCCGCGTCTCGGCCTGGTGTACGACCCGTTCGGCAATGGTAAGACTGCAGTCCGTGCGGGCGCTGGTATGTTCTTCGGCAGCGTCTCGGGGAATGAGTGGAACCAGCCCGCCAATGCACAGCCGTTCGCGATCCGCCAGACGTTCCAGTCGATCACGTCCTTCAGCAATATCTACGGCAATGCCCAGTCGTTCCCGACGGGCGATCCGTTCCCGTACACGTATAACCCGACCGCGCCTCGCTTCCTTCCGGCAGCGGCGGTGGAGGCGATCGATCCGAAGTACAAATGGCCGGTGGCGTACCAGTTGAACGCAGCGGTGGAGCAACAGATGCCGTGGGGCATCAGTTTGCAGACCGCGTATGTGGGCAACTTCGTTCGCCATGTGGCGAATGGTGTCGACGCCAACAACCCGGTGTACGCTGCGGGAGCGTCATCGAGCCAGAGCAGCATCACGGCCCGTCGCCCATACAACAACAACGGCGCGCTGGGACAGGTGATTTTTATTACGTCCAACCAGACGGCGAACTACAACTCGCTGCAGGTGTCGGCGCATAAGTCGCTGACCAGCCACTTCCTTATCAATGGCTACTACGTCTGGAGTCACTCGCTGTGGAGCGCCAACTCGAGCGCGATCGGCATTTCGACCGCGCAGAACTACAGCGCCCTGAACGAAGAGCGTGGACCTTCCGACAACGACAAGCGGAATACGTCGTCGATCTCGGGTGTGTACAAGATCGACTACTACCGCGGCGAAAGCTTCCTGCTGAAGAACCTCTCCAATGGCTGGAAACTGTCGGCGATTTCGTTCTTCAACAGCGGAACGCCGTTCAACATCACGACGGGCTCGGACAAGAACCTGGACGGTTACAACAATGACCGCCCGAACCTGGTTCCGACGGTTCCGATCGTGCTCGACAAGCACCGCAACCGCTTCACGATTGCGAACTCCGGGTGGTTCAATATCGCGGCATTCACGCCGAATGGCCCTGGCCTCGGCATTGGGCCTGGTGGTGCGGACGGCAACGTGCCGCGCGACTTCCTCGTCGGGCCGGGCTTCCGGGATATCGACATGGCCTTGGAGCGTGACTTCAAACTTCCGCACGGCACGGGCTTCGAGTTTCGCGCGGAGGCTACCAACGCCTTCAACATGGTCAGCCTGAATAACCCAACGGCCACGCTGTCGTCGGGCAACTTCAGCAAGATCACTGCCGCTGCTCCGAACCGCATCCTGCAGTTCGGTGGTCGCATCACCTTCTAACGTGGGTACAGACTAAACGAAAGGCCCGCTATGGCGGGCCTTTCGTCATTTCTGCGGGAGTGGTTCGATATGATCAAGGTTCCTTCGGGACAATGGGAGCGACTTCGACGATGTGCTTTTCCGCAACAGCCAACTTTGTCGGCAGTGGCGTTCTCGCCGGACTTGGCGTGGCCACGCTCGTGCAAGTGAAGAACCGCCGCGAGCTCATGTTTGCGTCGCTGCCGGTCCTGTTTGCGGCGCACCAGTTCATCGAGGGCTTCGTGTGGCTGGGGCTGGACGGGTACATGTCCGAGAAGGTGGCGCACAACATGGGAGCAGCCTTCATGCTGTATGCGCAGGGTCTGCTGCCGGCGCTGATCCCGCTGAGCGTGATGCTGGTCGAGAGGACGTTCCAGCGGAGGCGGCGCATGATGCCGTTCGTCGTGCTGGGCGTATGCCTGACGCTCTACACGCTGTGGGCACTGGCGGCCTATCCGACCCAGGTATTCGTCCGGGAGAACAGCATCGTGTACATCAACCCGATGACGAATTTCACGACCGTTGCGGTGCTGTATGTGATCGCCACGTGCGGGTCGCTGTTCTTCTCAGACCGGCGGGACATGATCCTGTTCGGCACGGCGAACCTGGCGCTCGTGCTGATCGTGATGGCGGTGAAACGGTATGCGTTCACGAGCGTGTGGTGCGCGTATGCGGCGGTGGCGAGCGTGATCATCCTGGCGAGCTTCTGGCGGAGCCGGTGGAAGCGGCCGTTCGGGTATACGTTTGCGTGAACGCTCGACTCTGAATGCAGACGGTTCCTTCGTGACGAAGTGGGTTCGGGCCGCACGTCTCACCGTGGGTGTCGATCGGGACAGGTTTGTCCATAGGAGCCCCCGATCTGATTTGGCGTTTGAGGCCGGTGGACTGGACGCGATGAAATGGGCCTTTTCCCTGAGGTAAGAACTCCCGAGCCTGAGTTGTGGCCAGGCAAGGAATTGCGGATCCTGTTCAGCTAGTAGTCGTCGTTTCCCACTTGCTGTGCGGCCCATCTTGCCAGCAGCAGTTGACGCCTGACGGGATAGGGGGCCAGCGTTTCCATGGAGCGGATTCGATCGGTGCGGAAGTTGCGAAAGTCTTGGCGGGTTTCGCACCAGGCGAGGACGACGCCGTCCTCTTCATCGTGCGGGTAGAACTCGATGGGCCAAATATTGCGCCGAGTGTCCGAGCCCTTTCGGTCGCTGTAGGCGATGCAAAGGCTGTGTTCGTTCAGGATGGCTGTATGAATCTCTGTGGCGAGACTGTTGGAAGATGCAGGCGCGCTGGCTTTGCGCTTCCTTGCTTTAGATCCGACGGGCGGCGGAAGTGTTGCCACGAGGCGTTTGATCAACGCTTCTGCGGCGGGAGCCAGGGGCGAGTCATCGTCTAGTTCGATTTGGCAGAGGCCGAGCAGAACGGCATCGATTTCTGTCTCGGTTAGTAGCTGCAGCGTGACCAGAGGTAACGAAGCTTGTTTCTCCATGGAGTCCCGCTGATCTTGGAGTGTATTGTGCGGAGCTTGCAGCGGTACCGGACGGAGAAGACGCGGAGTTCCTCCGGGAATGACAAAGAAGGAAAAGCAACTGCGAACAGATAGGCAGATGCCCATTCGACTTCGCTCAGAGGAGTGATAGACCTAAGGCCAAGCCTGAGCGAATAGTTCAGGCTTGGCCTTAGCTGACTACAGGCCCTTTTCCACGAGGAAGAGGATGAGGTCCTTGACGCGGTTGGAGTAGCCCCATTCGTTGTCGTACCAGCTGATGATCTTGCCGGTGTTGCCGACGACCTTGGTGAGCTTGGAGTCGACGATGGAAGAGAGGGCATTGCCCTTGAAGTCGGAGCTGACGAGCTCTTCCTCGGTGTAGCCGAGGATGCCCTTGAGTTCGCCTTCGCTGGCGGCTTTGAGGGCGGCGTTGATCGACTTCACGTCGATGGGCTTTTCGGCGACGAAGGTGAGGTCGACGACGGAGACGTTGGGGGTCGGGACGCGGATGGCGAAGCCGTCGAGCTTGCCGTCCATCTCCGGGATGACGAGCTTGAGGGCCTTGGCGGCACCGGTCGAAGAGGGAATCATGGACAGGGCAGCGGCGCGGGCGCGGCGCAGGTCCTTGTGTGGCGTGTCGAGGATGACCTGATCGTTGGTGTAGCTGTGGATCGTGGTCATGATGCCGGATGCGATGCCGAAGGTTTCGTGGAGGACCTTGACGACGGGCGCAAGGCAGTTGGTGGTGCAGCTGGCGTTGGAGATGACGTTGTGCTTCGCGGCGTCGTACTTGGCCTGGTTGACGCCGAGGACGAGGGTGATGTCCTCGTTGGTGGCGGGTGCGGAGATGATGACCTTCTTGACGGTGGATCCAAGGTGCGCTTTGGCCTTGGTGGCGTCGGTGAAGAAGCCGGTGGACTCGACGACGATCTCAGCGCCGACCGAGGCCCAATCGAGCTGTGCGGGGTCGCGCTGGGCGAAGACCTTGATGGCCTTGCCGTCGACGATGATGGAGTCCTCGGTGGCGGAGATTTCGTTCTTGAGATTGCCGAGGATCGAGTCGTACTTGAGCAGGTGCGCCAGCGTGGCCGGCGTGGTCAGGTCGTTGACGGCGACGAACTCGATGTCGGGGTTGCCCAGCGCGGAGCGGAAGACGTTGCGACCGATGCGGCCGAAGCCGTTGATACCAACCTTTACTGCCATGAGAGTGCCTTACCTCGTGTGTGTTGTGTGAAGCCGCGACGGTGCGGCTTGGAGAGGGACGGTTTGCGGAGACGTTGCAACTCTTTAACGCTATCAAAGCGCGATTGTGCGCCGCAAACGTGAATCGAGGGCAAACGGTGTCCAAAACGGGCACTGGAAGGGACCGAATGGGTCTCGAATGGGTCCCGAAGGGGTGTCAAGGAGGTTGCACCAGCTTTGCGGCGGGTAGAAGCCGTGTGTTACAAAGCAGGTTATGCGCGACTGGTTGCGCGACACACTCATGAGAAGACGTTCCAAGCGTGGACCGAATGATTCGGAGTCCACGGGCAAGATTGGCCAGGAGATCCCGCAGAATCAGCTGGCTCCTTTACGACCGGAGTATCCGGCCCCCGCAACAGCCGTACCGGCTGAACCTGAGGTAAGCACCCCCGCTGCAGTAGAAGCGGCTCCTGTGGAGGCCATTGCTGCGCCTGTAGAGGCAGCTCCCGCTCCCGAGAAGAAGATTGAGCTGGAGACCCAGCCGGAATCGGTGGGGACGCCTCCGGCGGCCATTCAGCCGGTTCCTGCGAAGTCGCCGCGCGGTTATGTCGTACTGACGATCGGGCTTCCGGGCTCCGGCAAGACGACCTGGTACAAGCGCCGCGGCGTAACACCGCTTTCCAGCGACATGCTGCGCAACATTCTTTTTGACGACATCACGGACCAGCGGTACCAGGGGCTGGTGTTTTCCACACTGCGCAGCCTGCTGCGTGCGCGGTTGATCGCCAAGATGCCGTGGAATTACGTGGATGCCACCAACCTGAGCCCGCACGAACGCCGCCAGTGGATCAAGATGGCGAAGAGCTTCGGGTACGAGGTTCAGGCCGTGTTCTTCGATGTCCCGCTGGCCGTGTGCCTGGAGCGCAATGCGAAGCGCGAGCGCCAGGTGTCGGACGAGGTGATGCAGAAGATGGCGGAGCGCCTGCGTCCGCCGGTATTCAAGGAAGGCTTCGACAAGATCACGGTGGTGCGCGTCAAGGGCGCGGGGCCGACCGTGAAGGTCGAGCCGGACCTGCAGGCGACGAACGTCGATGAGCCAGGCGAGGCTCCCGAGGTTTAGTCCTCAGGACGCTACGGAGTCAAAACGATGGCCGCCCGGGAAGTGGAGTTCGCAACTGTGAGCTTCACCGCCCCGGGCGGCTCTCGCATTTTGAGGGAGATTTCGCTGCGGGTGGAAGTCGGGACGACGACGGCGCTGCTGGGCCGGTCAGGGTCGGGCAAGACGACGCTGCTGCGGACGGTGAATGGCCTGGTGCGGCCGACGTCGGGCCGGGTGCTGGTGGGCGGGCGCGACGTAGGTGCGATGGATGAGGCGGCGACGGTGGCGCTGCGGCGCGCGGTTGGGTACGTCATCCAGGAGACGGGGCTGTTTCCGCACATGACGATCGAGCGCAATGTGGGTATGGCGCTCGAACTTTCGCGGCTGGACAAGGGCGAGGCGGCGGCGCTGTGCGCGGAGATGCTTGCGCTGGTGGGGCTCGATGCGGCGATGGGCTCGCGCTATCCGTGGCAGCTGAGCGGTGGGCAACGGCAGCGGGTGGGACTGGCAAGGGCGCTGGCGGCGGAGCCTTCCGTAATGCTGATGGATGAGCCGTTTGGGGCGCTGGATCCGATTACGCGGGCCGAGATGCAGAGCATGCTTCGGCCGCTGCTGAAGCGGTTGGGCGTGACAACCATCCTGGTCACGCATGATCTGGAGGAGGCGCTGTACCTGGCGGATCGCGTGGTGCTGCTCGAGCAGGGAAGCGTGGTGGCGGAGATGGCCGCCAGCGAGGTGCGGGCGTCGCCAAACGCAGGGATGCAGGCTTACGTGGTTGCGACGACTCGGAAGGAGCTGGCATGAGCGGGTTCCTGCACGAGTATGGCAGCCAGATTGCGCGGCTTACGTTCGAGCACGTGTGGCTGACGGGCATCGCGATGCTGTGCGCTGCGGGGATTGCGATTCCGCTGGGCATCTGGTTGACGCGGCATGAGCGCTGGGCGCGACCGGTGCTGGGCTTTGCCAACGTGCTGCAGGTGATTCCTTCGTTGGCGCTGTTTGGGCTATTGTTGCCGGTGCCGTGGTTGGGCGAGCGGGCGGCGCGACTGGCCATTGTGGCGCTAACGGGGTATGCGTTGCTGCCGATTCTGCGGAATACCTATGCGGGCATTCGTGGCGTCGACCCGGTGCTGATTGACGTGGCGAATGCGCTGGGGATGACGGGGACGCAGCGGCTGCTCAAGGTGGAGCTGCCGCTCTCGGCGAGCGTGATTCTCGCGGGGCTGCGGACGGCGACGGTAACCTGCGTGGGCGTGGCGACCATTGCGGCGGCGATCGGTGCGGGAGGACTGGGGGAGCTGATCTTTCGTGGCGTGGCGAGCGTGGATAATGGGCTGGTGCTGGCGGGAGCGGTGCCGGCGGCGCTGCTGGCGCTTTGTGCGGATGGTGTGCTGGGGATGATCGAGAAGAGGATGGTGGTGCGGCGGTGAAGGAGCTGGCTAGCGAGTCAGCGAATCAGCGAGTCAGCAGCATGGCGTTGGTGATGGCATTGGTGTTGCTGACTGCGTGTGCGCCGCCGCGGTCGTCGCACATTGTGATTGGGTCGAAGAACTTTACGGAGCAGGCGGTGCTGGGCGAGCTGCTGGCGCAGGAGATTGAGGCGTCGGGCGGTGGGACTAGCGGGACTGTGGAGCGGCGGTTCTGGCTGGCGGGGAGTTATCTTTGCCAGCAGGCGCTGGTCGCGGACCGGATCGATGCGTATCCGGAGTACACGGGGACGGCGCTGACGGCGATTCTGAAGCAGCCGCTGCCGAAGCCTGGGACTTGTGATGGGGAATGTGTGCATCAGCGCGTAGCGCAGCTGTATGAGCAGCGGTACAAGGTTCGCGAGGGGCCGGGGTTTGGGTTCGAGGACACGTTTGCGATGGTGGTGCGCGCGGACGATGCTCGGAAGTATGGGCTGAAGAGGATCTCGGATGTAGCGAAGCTGCAGAGCGGAGAAGCAGGTCTCTCCACTGCGGCGGCAAAGGGCGCCGCCTCCGGTCGAGATGACACATCTGATCTGAGATCTAGAGGGTTGCGACTCGGTGTGGGCTATGAGTTTGCGGAGCGGCCGGATGGGTTGCGGGGGCTGAGTGCGGCGTATGGGCTGAAGTTCGGCGATGCTCCGCGGACGATGGAGCTGGGGCTGCTGTATCGCGCGCTGGCGGAGCACCAGGTGGACATTGTGGCGGGGAACTCGACGGACGCGGCGATTGCGGGGCTGGGGTTCGTGGTGCTGGAGGACGATCGGCACTACTTTCCGCCGTACGAGGCGGTGCCGCTGGTGCGCGAGGAGTCGCTCGCGCGTTGGCCGCAGATTGGCGTGGCGATGGAGCGGCTGGCAGGCAAGGTCAGCGCCGAGGATATGCGCGCGATGAACCTGGCGGTCGAGGTGAAGCATCGGGATGTGGGGGACGTGGTGCGAGCGTTTCGGAGCTCGCATGGATTGTAGAGATTCGGCGGGGAGAAGAAACAAGGGATGATTGAGTTGTGAGTCTGGGGTTCCGAGTTTTCAGTTGCCAGATGCCGGTTTTCCAGATGCCAGTGGAGGAGAGATGGAGAAGCTGGTCGTTGAGCCATGGTTGCGGGGAACGTTGACTGGGGTAGATCCTGTGCTGCGGGCGGTGCTGCATGCTCTGGAGCTGGCTCGAGAGGATGCGGCGCGTTGGGCAGGTGATCTTAGCGATGCTGAAATCCATGCGCGGCCAGCGGGATTGCCGAGTGTGGCGTTTCATCTACGGCACATCGTGCGTTCGCTGGACCGGCTGCTGACGTATGCGGAGGGCCGTCAACTGGATGAGCATCAGCTTGCCGCGCTGAAGACGGAGATGGACGAGGCTGCTACCGCGGAGCAGGTGTGGGCGGAGTTTGTCGTGGGACTGGCTTCTGCAGCGGTGCGCGTGAGGGAGTTTGCGCCGGTGCAGTTTGCGGAGGCTCGCGGTGTGGGTCGCAAGCAGCTTCCGACGACGGTTGCGGGGCTGCTGGTGCATTGCGCGGATCACACGCAGCGGCACTCGGGGCAGATGGTGACGACGGCGAAGGTGGTGCTCGCAGCTCGTTCCGGGGATTAGGCCTGGCGCCCGCCAACGTGTGATACTTTTTGCTGGGCGTTGGCGTTCGGAGGCTCTCCGCGCGCCACGCCGAGGCTGTTGTTTCTTCGCAGTTGGGGGTTTGCCTTGGGCAAGAATATGGTCCCGAACCGCCTGTTTTTCACGAAGGGCGTCGGGAAACACAAGGAGCGTCTGACCTCCTTCGAACTCGCGCTTCGCGACGCTGGAATTGCGGCACAGAACCTCGTGCGCGTGTCTTCGATTTTTCCGCCGAACTGCAAGCTGATTCCTCGCAAGGAAGGCGTGAAGTACCTGAACGCGGGTGAGGTGGTGTTTGCCGTGGTTGCGGAAAATGCGACGCGGGAGGCGCACCGGCTGGTCGCGAGTTCGATTGGTGTGGCGATCCCGACGGACAAAGAAACGTACGGCTACCTGAGCGAGCATCACAGCTTTGGCGAGAGCGAAGAGCAGGCCGGCGACTACGCCGAGGAGCTTGCGGCCGAGATGCTGGCGACGACGCTCGACGTGGAGTTCGACGCCGAGAAGAGCTGGGACGAGAAGAAGGAGATCTACCGGATCTCGAACAAGATTGTGCGCACGGCGAATGTGACGCAGTCGGCGGTGGGCGATAAGAATGGCCGCTGGACGACGACGATCGCGGCGGCGATCATGCTCTTCGACGATCCTGCGTAGCCTGCGCTGGAAGATGAAAGTTCGTGAAAGGCGCTGGCTGTCCGCAGCGCCTTTCCTGTGTGTGAAGCATCTGTTTTAAGGAAAGGAAATTGAATTTCATGGCAAAGACAAAGGTGGCTCTGATCCAGATGTCGTGCGAGCCTTCGGTGGACGCTAACCTGGCCAAGGCGGTGGCGCGTGTGCGCGAGGCTGCGCAGGCTGGAGCGAAGCTGATCTGCCTGCCGGAGCTGTTCCGCGCGCAGTACTTCTGCCAGCGCGAGGACCATGCGCTGTTCGACGTGGCTGAGTCGATTCCGGGGCCTTCGACGGCGGCGCTGGCCGAGGTGGTGCGCGAGTACAAGCTGGTGGTCGTGGCGAGCCTGTTCGAGCGGCGCGCCGCGGGGCTGTATCACAACACCGCGGCCATTCTGGACCATGCGAGCGACAAGCCGGACAACATCACGGCTATCTACCGCAAGATGCATATCCCGGACGATCCGCTGTACTACGAGAAGTTCTACTTCACGCCGGGCGACCTGGGGTTTGACTCGCAACGGACGTCGGCGGGGCCGATTGGCACGCTGGTGTGCTGGGACCAGTGGTACCCGGAAGGAGCGCGGCTGACGGCGCTGCGTGGCGCGGAGACGCTGTTCTTCCCGACGGCGATTGGCTGGCATCCGAGCGAGAAGGAAGAGTTTGGCGAGCGGCAGTATGACGCGTGGCAGACGATCCAGCGGGCTCATGCGATCGCGAATGGCGTGTGGGTGTGCGCGGTGAACCGCGTGGGCCACGAGCAGGGAGACGTCGAGATGAACGGCGAGTACCTGAAGGGACCGGAGGGTGCGGGCCTGCAGTTCTGGGGCGGCAGCTTTATCGCCGATCCGTTTGGGCGCATCATCGCGAAGGCGTCGCACGACAAGGAAGAGATCCTGTACGCAGAGCTCGATTCGAAGGAAGTAGAAGTGACGCGGCAGCACTGGCCGTTCCTCCGCGACCGTCGGATCGATGCGTATGAGGGCATCACGAAACGCTTTCTCGACTAGGATTCTGTCTATGGGGATTTTGCTTTCTCTGCTGTTGGCTCTCCTGCCGATGCAGGCCGCTCCGGCGGCGGATGCGACGGCTGCTCCTGCCGGGGCGGTCGTGGTGACGACGGTCATCGGCAGCGGCGTGCAGATCTATGCGTGCCAGGTTCAGGATGAGAAGCCGCAGTGGGTGTTTCAATCGCCCGCGGCGGATCTGTTCGATCCGCAGACGCGACAGCGTGTGGGCGTGCATGCGGCGGGACCGAGCTGGACGTGGGCCGACGGCAGCGCGCTGACGGGTACGGTGAAGGCGAAGCAGGCCTCGCCGGATGTGAACGCGATTCCGTGGCTGCTGCTCGAGGTGCATTCGACCGGAAGCGATGGCATGCTGAGCCATGTGGCGTGGGTGCGGCGGTCCGAGACGCAGGCGGGGCAAGCGCCGGCAACGGGCTGCGATGCCAGCCAGGTGGGGACGAAGATCAACGTGCCGTACCAGGCGCGGTATACGTTCTATCGCGCGGCGCCATAGGCCACGCCCGGGTCTGGCGTACAGTCCAGAGGGCCGTGATTCGGAGCGGCGGGGGAGTCTTCGCGGGCTTGACGATTCTTTAGGGAAACAATTTCCAAACGATGGGCGTCTCCTGTATAAATCCATCGCCGGAAAAATGCATCGTTCTGCGTCGGTCTAGTGTCGACGGATGGGTGCCACCGGCAGGAGACAACCGATGTACCGCAACCTCCGCAATCTCGTTCCTACGCTTGCACTCGCGCTGCTTCCCGCTGCTTTTGCCCAGACGCCGGCGCCGATGAAGCCCTCGCCCAGCGGCCAGGTTCCGCCTCGGACCTGGGTGGATAAGGATACCGGCCACCGGGTGTGGCGGCTGACCGACGAGCCGGGGTCGTCGGGTTTTTACTTCAACGTGAATGCCTACACGCCGGACCTGAAGACGATGGTCTACACGGCTCCGGACGGCATCCATGGCTACGACCTTGCGACGCATAAGTCGTGGCTGATTGTGCCGAATCCTCCGCGGCCTGAGAACCCGAGCTATGACTTTCGCTTTGGAGGCGTGCATGCGATCATCGCCGGCCGGGTGACGAACTCGGTGTTCTACTCGCAGGCCGATCCGCAGACGCGGGTGGTGACGTTGTACAAGGCTGACGTGTACACGAAGAAGATCACCCGCCTGTGCGATCTGCCGAAGGGCATGAGTGTCGCGACCATCAACGCCGATGAAACGCTGGGTGCCGGCACGATCAACGACTCGCAGGATACCTCGCAGGACTACGGCGCACAGCGGCGCAACCCCGCGGGGCAGGCCGGGCCGCTGGTACAGCCGCTGAACAAGGGCCAGATGATGGAGCAGCGGCTGGCGTCGCGCATTCCGCTGACGCTGTTCACCATCGAGCTGACGACAGGGAAGCTGCATCCTCTGCTGCACTCGACGGACTGGGTGAACCACCTGCTGTTCTCGCCCACGGACCCGACGCTGCTGATGTACTGCCACGAAGGGCCGTGGCAGAAGGTGGATCGGATCTGGATGATCCACACGGATGCAACGCATAACACGTTGATCCACAAGCGACGCATCGCGATGGAGATTGCGGGCCACGAGTTCTGGGGTCTCGACGGCAAGACGATCTGGTACGACTGGCAGCCGATCAAGGGACAGGACTTTTATCTTGCGGGCTATGACCTGGCGACGGGCAAGCGGACGGCGTTCCACATGGACCGCAACGACTGGTCGATCCACTTCAACCTGACGAAGGACCTCGATCTTTTCTGCGGAGATGGCGGGGATGTGGGGCAGGTGGCGAAGGCTCCGGATGGCCAGTGGATCGAACTCTTCCATCCGCACATGGTGAACACGACGGGCGCTCTGAACGATCCGGACTTCTTCCAGCCGGGGTATTTCACGGCGGAGCACCTGGTGAATATGAAGTGGCACGACTATCACCTGGAGCCGAACGTGCGGTTCTCGCCGGACAAGTCGCTGGTGATCTTTACCAGCAACATGTTTGGGCCGGGATATGTGATTGGGGTGGAGACGGCGAAGGCTACGGACGTAAAGCCGGGCGAGCTGATCGCTACGCCGGACCTTGCGGCGAAGTACAACCCGCGCCTGCCGAAAGATACGGGAGCGATCGCAAAGTAGGCGGCCTCGATCGCTTAGACAGTCCTTCTTCTCACAAACCCGTAACGCGATGCGGCTGCATCGCGTTACGGGTCTCTGCGAGAATAAGAAGGAATGTCTGAGCAGAATGTAACCCGTTATCGCATGCCTGCCGAGTGGGCGCCGCACTCCGCCACGTGGATCGCGTGGCCTCACAATCCTGAAGACTGGCCGGGCAAGTTTCAGCCGATTCCGTGGGTGTACTGCGAGATCGTGCGGCATTTGTCGCGGGTTGAGGATGTGCACATCCTCGTCAATGACGAGGTCGCGGAGAAGCGCGCCACGAACATGCTGCGGCGGCAGGGAGCGAACCTGGCGCGACTGCACTTCCACTGCTGGCGCACGGATCGCGTGTGGCTGCGGGATTCGGGGCCGATCTTTGTAAAGAACGGCAACGAGGTCGCGCTCACGAACTGGAAGTTCAACGCGTGGGCCAAGTATGACAACTGGCGCAATGATGACCTGATCCCCAGCCATGTGGAGAAGCTCTATGGGATGAAGGCGTTCGAGCCGAAGGTGAAGCTGGCCGATGGCTCGGAGCATCGGCTGGTGCTGGAGGGTGGGTCGATCGACACGAACGGCGCGGGTATCCTGCTGACCACGGAAGAGTGTCTGCTGAGCGAGGTGCAGCAACGCAATCCTGGCGTGAGCAAGGAGCAGCTTGAGGCTGCGTTCGGCGAGTACCTGGGCATTGAGAGGGTCGTATGGCTGAACCGCGGCTGCGCAGGCGATGACACGCATGGGCACGTGGATGACATCACGCGGTTTGTTGGGGAGAACACGATTCTCACGGCGGTTGAAAGCAACACTGCCGACGAGAACCACCTGCCGCTGGCGGAGAACCTGGAGCGGCTGCATGAGGCGCGCAATCTCGAGGGAAAGCCGTTCGTGGTGAAGACACTGCCGATGCCCGCTCCGGTGATCTTCGAGCAGCAGCGTTTGCCGGCGAGCTATGCGAACTTCTATATCGCGAATGGGCTGGTGCTGGTGCCGACGTTCAACGATCCGAATGACCGCCTTGCGCTGAACACGATTGCGGAGTGCTTCCCTGATCGCGTGGTGACAGGCATTCATTGCACGGACTTCATCTGGGGACTGGGTGCACTGCACTGCATGACCCAGCAGGAGCCTGCCTGATGGGATCTTCTGCAGCGAAATGGCCGCCGCCTCCTGATCTCGAGTCCATCCAGCAGCTCGTCCGCGAGGCTGATATTGAAGGACACCTCGCTGAGGGAGCTCCGGAGGATGAGTACGAGCCGGAGGAAGAAGAGCTGTTCGCGGCGCTGTCTCCGCGCGAGACGGAGCACCTGACGGGGGCGCAGATTCTTCCGGTGTTGCTGGAGGTGTGGCGAAAGAGCTTTTCGCTGAGCGATGCGGAGCTGGCGGTTCGTGAGCCGAAGCTGAAGGAGCTGGCGGTGACGATTGAGCGGTTCTTCGGGCCGGATGCGACGCCGCAGGTGCGGGGCGCGTGAGCCTCGTCGCGAGTACGGACTGGCGTGAGCGGCTGATTGCGTATCTTCGCGAGCAGGCGAAACCGGAGCATAAGTTCGGTCATCAGCCGCGGCTGTATGCGCTGACGCAGCAGATTGCGGCCTCGCTGGCTGGGCGGGAATACCAGGACGATGTGGTTTTTGCCGCGGTCTATCTGCATGATCTAGGCGTGTTCGTCGGGCATCGGCCGGAGGATCCAGCGGCGCTCGCGAAGTGGGACAACGTGCGGTATGCCTGCGAGCAGGCGCCACAGGTGCTGGAGCGTATCGGCTTCCCCGCAGAGAAGATTGCGGCGGTCGTGGCGTGTATCGGGCAGCACCTTCCAAAGGATGAGCCGCAGTCGTTGGAGGCTACGGTGCTTCGGGATGCGGACATCCTCGAGCAGCTGGGAGCGATCGGGATTCTGCGGACGGTAACGAAGGTGGGAAGCGATACGCGCTTCCACACGTTTGAGGACGCGCGGGCTAGTTTGCAGAGAGCGCTGGAGACGCTTCCAGGGATGATTCATCTGGACGCTGCCCGGGAGCTGGCGAAGCCGCGGATTGCGGCGATGGAGACCTTCCTCGAATCCTTGAGCGCAGAAGCAAAGGAGCACCTCGGCTGAGGTGCTCGTTGCGTTGATGCTGTATCTGCGAAATCTTACCGCGAAAGGAAATCTTTCACCTTCTGGACGAAGACGTCGCGGCCCATGTCGCTGATGGCCTCGGTAAGGGGAAGGCCCTTGGGGCAGGCTACGACGCAGTTCTGGGCGAAGCCGCACTCCTGGATGCCGCCGTCGCCTGCGAGAGCACGAAGGCGATCTTCCTTGAGCACGGAACCGGCGGGGTCGAGGTTGAAGAGCTTGGCCTGCGCGATGGTGGCGGCGCCGACGAAGCCGGTGGACTCATTGAACTGCGGGCACACCTCCATGCAGCAGCAGCAGGAGATGCAGTTGGAGAGCGGGTAGCGCTCTTCCTGGATCTGCGGGGCCTGCTTGGCGCCGGGGCCGAGGTCGTAGGTGCCGTCGACGGGGACCCAGGCTTTGACGGCCTTGAGGTTCTCGAAGAGGACGGAACGATCGACGGAGAGGTCGCGGACGACTGGGAACTTGGAGAGTGGGGCGAGGGTGATGGTGCCGTTGGAGCCCATGAGCTTGTCGACGAGCGCGGAGCAGGCCATCATGGCCTTGCCGTTGATGAGCATCGCGCAGGACCCGCAGATCTCCTCGAGGCAGTTCGAGTCATAGGTGATCGGCGTGGTCTCTTTGCCGCTGACGTCGACGGGATTGAGCGCGATCTCGCCGAGCAGCGAGGTGATGTTCATGTTCGGGCGATAGGGGATCTCGAAGCGCTCGGTGTGGGCCGGCTGGTCCGGTGCGGCTTGACGCTTGATCTCAACCTTGATGGTGCTGGGAGGCATGCGGGCTCCTTTTTCGGCAAGGCTATGATAGCGCGGCAGCTGAATTGCTGGCCCGGTTAGCGGGCCAGTTGTTCCATTACCGACCGAAGCCTTACCAAAAAGGATGAAGGCCGCCTGAACGGATCAGGCGGCCCTGGGCTTCCGGAGACTTTCGGAGCTATGCGGTCGCTCCGTGGCACTTCTTGAACTTCTTGCCGGAGCCACAGAAGCAGAGGTCGTTGCGACCGATCTCCTTGCCCGCGCGCTGGGGTGCGCTGGCGCCGTTGGCGGAGCCACCGGCCTGGCGGGCGGCTTCGAGCTCACGCTGCTTGCGCAGCTCGAACTCGCGCTCCAGCTTGTCGATCGTGGTCTGCGGGGCAGGGCCGCCCTGTACGGGCGGGGCCTGCTGCGGCTGGCGGGGGAAGCCGCCTGCGACTTCGTGGGTGGAGGTAGGGATGCGCTGCTGCGGCTGCCAGTGGGTCTCGGCAGGTTGAGGCATCTGCGGCGGTGGTGGCGTCTGGGCCAGCCGTTGCTGATGCGACGACTGCAGCAGGGCGAGCTGCTCGGGCGTCTCGATCGGCGTGCCATCCGGAGCAAGGATCTGCATGCGGTAGAGGTGGCGGGCGGTCTGCTCCTGGAAGGCGAGCATCATGGCCTCGAACATCTCGAAGGACTCCTTTTTGTAGGCGACCAGCGGGTCCTGCTGCGCGTAGCCGCGCAGGCCGATGCCTTCCTTGAGGTGGTCCATGTTGAGGAGATGCTCCTTCCACAGGCCGTCGAGGACGCTGAGCATGACGACGCGCTCGTGGTAGCGCATCTGGGCCTCGCCGAGGATCTGCTCCTTGACCTTGTAGCGCTCGCCGAGGTGCTCGAAGATGGTCTCGCCGAGATCGTGGCGGGTGAGGGAATCGGCGTTGATGGCGTTCGGGCCCTCGTTGAGCCTGGCGCCGAAGACCTCGTAGACCTGCTCCCAGAGCTTCTCGAGATCCCACTGCTCGGGGTGCGCCTTGACCGGGATGGTTTGATCGAGGACGGTGGAGAGGATGGTCGCGGTGTAGTCGTCGACGATGAGCTCGCGCTGTTCGACGCCTTCGAGCAGCTGGCGGCGGAGGCTGTAGACGGCCTCGCGCTGCTTGTTCATCACGTCGTCGTACTCCAGGACGTGCTTGCGGGCTTCGAAGTTCTGGCCTTCGACCTGCTCCTGCGCCTTCTCGATGCGGTTCGAGATCATCTTGCTCTCGATGGGCACGCCTTCTTCCATGCCGAGGCGTTGGAGGAGGGTGGAGATCCACTCGCGCGCGAAGATGCGCATGAGATCGTCTTCGAGCGAGAGGAAGAAGCGCGAGGAACCGGGATCGCCCTGGCGGCCGGCGCGGCCACGGAGCTGGTTGTCGACGCGGCGGGACTCGTGGCGCTCGGTGCCGAGGATGTGGAGGCCGCCGACGGTGACGACCTCGTCGCGCTCGGACTTGGTGGCGCCGGCGTGTGCGGCGAAGGTGTCGGCCCAGAGCTGCTCGGGGACTTCGAACTCCTGGCCCTGGTAGTAGAAGCGGGTGAAGCCGGCGGCGGCGACGGGATGGATGGCGCCTTCGGCCGGAGAGACGACACGAGCGAGATTGCGCTTGACGAGGTCCTGGCGGGCCATGAACTCGGCGTTGCCGCCGAGCAGGATGTCCGTACCGCGGCCGGCCATGTTGGTGGCGATGGTGACCATGCCGAGGCGGCCGGCCTGCGCGACGATCTCGGCTTCCTTCTCGTGGAACTTGGCGTTCAGCACGACGTGGCGGACGCCCTTGCGGCGGAGGATGTCGGAGAGCAGTTCGGACTTTTCGATGGAGGTGGTACCGACGAGTACCGGCTGCTTGGCGGCGTGGAGGCGATCAATCTCTTCGGCGACGGCGAAGTACTTTTCCTGCGCGGTGCGGTAGACGACGTCGGGGTTCTCGATGCGCAGCATGGCGCGATTGGTGGGGATGACGACGATCTCGAGCTTGTAGATCTTCTCGAACTCAGCGGCCTCGGTCTCGGCGGTGCCGGTCATGCCGGAGAGCTTCTTGTAGAGGCGGAAGTAGTTCTGGAAGGTGATGGTGGCGAGGGTCTGGTCTTCCTTGCGGACCTCGACACCTTCTTTGGCTTCGACGGCCTGATGTAACCCGTCCGACCAGCGACGGCCGGGCATCAGGCGGCCGGTGAAGGTGTCGACGATGATGACTTCGCCGTCCTTGACCACGTACTCCACGTCGCGCTTGTAGAGGTTGTGAGCCTTGATCGCGGTCTCGACGTGGTGCTTCATGTCCCAGTTTTCGGGGTCGGCGATGTTGCCGATGCCGAGCAGCTTCTCGATCTTCAGCCAGCCATCGTCGGTGACGGTGATGGCGCGGGCCTTCTCGTCGATGACGTAGTCGCCGGTCCAGACCTTGGACTGCGAGTCGAAGTCCTCAATCAGCTCACCCTCTTCGAGCTTGGGGATGAGCGCGTCGGCGATGCCGTACTTGTCGGTGGTGCGGTCGGTGGGGCCGGAGATGATGAGCGGGGTGCGGGCCTCGTCGATGAGGATGGAGTCGACTTCGTCGACGATGCAGTAGTAGTGCTCGCGCTGCACCATGTCCTTGAGGTCGAACTTCATGTTGTCGCGCAGGTAGTCGAAGCCGAACTCGTTGTTCGTGCCGTAGGTGATGTCGGAGGCATAAGCGTCGCGTCGCTGCTGGTCTGAGAGATCATGCACGATCACGCCAACGCTCAGTCCGAGGAAGCCGTAGATCTTGCCCATCCATTCGGCGTCGCGCTTGGCAAGATAATCGTTCACCGTGACGACGTGAACACCATGCCCCGCGAGTGCGTTTAGATAGCAGGGAAGCGTGGCGACGAGCGTTTTGCCTTCACCGGTCTTCATCTCGGCAATCTTGCCGGAGTGCAGCACCATACCGCCGATCATCTGCACATCAAAGTGGCGCATGCCAACAACACGGCGGCCCGCTTCGCGTACTACGGCGAAAGCCTCGGGCAGCAGGTCATCCAGCACGGCCTTCTCGGTGGCAACGATCTGCTCCTCGTCGGTCAGGCCTTCGAGCGCCTTGGCGATACGTGCGCGAAACTCAACGGTCTTGGCAGTAAGCTGCTCATCGGTGAGAGCCTTCAGGCC
>NZ_JBMHYI010000001.1:0-90886 GCF_058498515.1 Bryocella sp. | reverse complement strand
CCGCGCCCACCGAGCCTTAAGCCGGCTCTCAGCCGGAAGCCTTGCAGGCGGCTTCAGCCGCACTCAGGCGACTTCCAGTCGCAACCCCAACCTACCGGCTTTCAGCCGGTAGTCGTTTAGCGGAGCAGCTCAGCAGGCGCAACGCCCGGCGATCACCGGCATCGCCTTCATGCGCGTCTACGCGACTGACCCCACGGCCGCGGAGCATTTCTACAGCGCCACGCTGGGGCTCAAGCGCATCGAGCAGGGCGACACCTGGATCTACCCAGTGAACAGTCGCCAGTGGGTCGAGGTGCTGCCGCACACGCCGCCACCCAGCGCCACGCAGCGCATGGCTGCCGTAGCGTTTATGACGCGCGATGCCGCAGCGCTGGAGCGCTATCTCAACGCGCACGGCATCGCCACGGTCGTGCCCATGAGCGAAGGTGAATTTGGCGTGCGCGATCCCGAGGGCAACCTCATCCTCTTCGTCGATGGCCGCGAGCGCGAGGGCGCGGCGAAGCTGGTGGCTGCCGCGAAGCCCTCAGACACTGCGCCAAGTCAGCGCATCATCCACGTCGGCTTCATCGTGCGCGATCGCGCCAAGGAAGACCCCTTCTGGCGAGAGGTCCTCGGCTTTACGCCTTACTGGCACGGCGGCCGCACCGAGACCGAGACAGACTGGGTGAGCCAGCAGGTCCCCGAAGGCACCGACTGGCTGGAGTACATGCTCAATATCCCGGAGCCCCCCACGCTGAAGCAGACGGGCGTGGAGGACCATTTCTCGCTCGGTACCGAACGCATGCAGAGCGTGCTGGCCCGTCTTCAGGCCAACGGCTGCACGGATGCGCAATGCCGCGCCATCCAGATAGGCCGCGACGGCAAGATCCAGCTCAACCTCTACGATCCCGACCAGACGCGTGTGGAGTTCATGGAGTTTACGCCCGCGATCAAGTCCTGCTGCTCGCCGTTGCTGGGCCGCACGCCTGGACCGGTCGAAGCAAAGTAGAGCGCACTGGCGGAGTAGACCACTCTTGTTCAGCCCCGCAATCCTTCATACAATCGCGTGAAGCTCCCTGACTCACGTCGCGCAAAGCGAGGCTCTGCTCATGGCCACGAAGAAGCTCGCCAGTACCGCTGCCGGCTCAAACGCTGTCGACGCATACATTGCGAAGGCAGCCCCGTTCGCACAGCCCATCCTTACGTTCCTCCGCGAGACCGTGCATAAGGCAGTGCCCGGCGTAGAGGAAGCCATCAAGTGGTCCCATCCCTTCTTCCTGTTGAACGGTGTCATCCTCGGCAATATGGCGGCGTTCAAGGCGCACTGCAGCTTCGGGCTGTGGGGCTCGGAGGTCACCAAGGAGCTTCGCGCGGATGGCGTGGCGGAGGGTGGCTCGATGGGAAGCTTTGGAAAGATCACCTCGCTCAAGGACCTGCCTTCGAAGAAGGAGCTCACCGCGTACATCGTTGCTGCGGCAAAGCCCATCGCCGAAGGCACCCGCACCACCGCGTGGTCGCGCCCGAAGCCGAAGGTAGCGAAGCCTGAGGCGGCGGTGCCCGACGCATTGACCGCTGCGTTCACGAAGCACAAGGCTGCCGCTAAGCAGTTCGAGGCCATGAGCCCCAGCTGCCGCCGCGAATACTGCGAGTGGATCGCCGACGCGAAGCGTGAAGAGACCCGCGACAAGCGCGTCGCACAGGCCATCGAGTGGATTGTGGAAGGCAAGTCGCGCAACTGGAAGTACGAGAAGTGCTAGGTTGCACCCTGGGTACGTCGCGTGCTCATTGAGGATGCGACCATAGAACTGCGATGAAGAAACGTTCCTCGCCAGGCAAGACCGGCCCGATCTCCGGTGTCCCTGGCATCCCTGCAACAGACCTGCTCGATCCCGTGGCCTTCCACCGTGCGCTACGCAAGTGGTACAAGCGCCACGCACGCGACCTCCCCTGGCGCGGCGTCGACGATCCGTACGCCACATGGCTCTCCGAGATCATGCTGCAGCAGACGCGCGTCGCCACGGTCATCGAGCGCTATCACGAGTTTCTGGTGCGCTTTCCCACCATCCGCGCGCTGGCCGAGGCCTCCGAAGAGGATGTCCTCGCGTTGTGGAGCGGCCTGGGCTACTACCGCCGAGCGCGCATGCTGCATCGCGCTGCGCAGTTCGTCACGCGCGAGCTCAAGGGTAAGCTGCCGCGTTCCGCCGAGGAACTCCGCACGCTGCCCGGGGTCGGCGACTACACCTCCGCAGCCATTGCGAGCATCGCCTACGGTGAGTGCGTTGCCGTTGTCGATGGCAATGTAGAGCGTGTGCTACTGCGTGTGCTTGGCCGGCCGGAGGATCGCGGCGCGGCCACACGTGCGCTCATCCAGCGGACCGCGCAGTCGCTCATGCCACCGCAGTCTGCTCGGCGTACGCGGGCGAATCCCTGCGGCGATCATAACCAGGCCATGATGGAGCTCGGCGCGACGATCTGCACACCGAAGTCGCCGCTCTGCCTGCAATGCCCTGTGCGGGAGTTCTGCCACACGCGCGGCGAGCACCTTATCGGCGAGCGAACCCAGATGCAGAGCCGCACCGTCGCACATCTGCTGGTACGGCGTCGCCTCGGCACGCGCGAAGAAGTGCTGCTCAGCAGGCGGCCCGAGGCCGCATCGCTGATGCCCAACATGCTTGAGCTTCCGCCGCTGCCGATGGATGCCGTGGAGGGCCTGGAGCCCGTGCTCCGCGTGCGCCACGCCATCACCAACACCAACTACTACGTGATGATCTTCGCCGAGCGCGCCGCCGGGCTCCCACCGCAGACCGAGGACTTGAGTGACGAGGTCGACCTCGCGGCCGATAAGACGGTAATTCACACTGTCAGCGATCTGCGCGGCCTCGATCCCGTGGACGAGCCCTTTGTTGCCGGGGAACCAGGCGAAGACGATCGGCTGTCGTTGCTAAGCAGCGTCGCGACCGCACCCAAGGACTTGTTCTGGTTTCCCGTCACGCGCCTGCCCTCGCTCCCGATCACCGGCCTCACCCGCAAGGTGCTGCAGCGGCTCGGCGTGATGACGATACCCAAGGCCGTGCGCGCCTGAGCCGCCAACTATACTTGCAGCACGCGATACATGCAGCACTCGGTCTGCTGCAGCGAACGCATCCAAAGCAAACGTTCCGGGAGACTCCATCCATGACATTCGCACGCATATCGTTTGCGCCGCTCGCGCTGCTCGCACTCTTCGCCGTCATCGCCCCGTATGCGGAAGCCCAGAGCCTAGAGGGCGCCGAGAAGCTCGTCAGCGCCGACCGCATCCGCGATCTCGACAAGTACATCTCCGATGATAAGTTCGAGGGCCGCTATCCCGGCTCTCCCGGCGGCAACGCCGCCGCCGAGTTCATCGCGGCGGAGCTCGCGAAGGCCGGCTTGAAGCCGATGGGCGACAACGGCACCTACCTGCAGCAGGTCAACTTCGTCAGCATGAAGGTCAAGCCCACGGAGACCTCGGCATCGCTCGTGCCCGCAAGCGGTGCGCCACTCATGCTTCGCTTCGGCGACGACTACACCATCTCCGACGAGCAGCTTCACGCGCACGAGGACATCGACGCTCCCATTGTCTTCGTCGGCTACGGCGCCACTGCTCCCGAGTACCAGTGGGACGACTACGCCGGCGTGGATGTGAAGGGGAAGGTGATCCTCTGCATCGTCGGCGATCCTCCGTCGAAGGATCCCAGGTTCTTCATGGGCGACGCGCTCACCTACTACGGCCGCTGGACGTACAAGTTTGAACATGCAGCCAAGATGGGAGCCATCGGCGCGCTCATCATCCATCGCACGGACCTCGCCAGCTACGGCTGGAACGTGGTGCAGAACTCCAACACCGGCGAGAAAACCTACCTCCGCGATGACGCAAACCCGCGCCTCAAGGCCGCAAGCTGGGTGCAGTTCGACATCGCAAAGAAGATCTTCGCGATGAGTGGCCTCGATCTCGATAAGGAGTTCGACGCTGCAGGGAAGCGCGGCTTCAAAGCGGTGGAGCTTCCGGTGCACTTCAAAGCCACGGTTTCGAGCAAGGTGAAGCCCTTCCAGAGCCCCAATGTGGTGGGTGGGTTGCCTGGAGAGAATGTCGCCGGACACAAGCCCGACCAGGCCGTCCTCTACAGCGCGCACTACGATCATCTCGGCATGGATCCCTCTTTGCCGGGCCCGGACAAGATCTTTAACGGCGCTGCGGACAACGGCACCGGAGTCGCCATCCTCATCGATATGGCGCAAGCCTGGGCCGATAGCGTGAAGCAAGGCCTCAAGCTCCCGCACTCAGTGCTGTTCTCTGCTGTCACCGCAGAGGAGCAGGGTCTGCTCGGTTCCGAGTACCTCGGCCAGCACACGCCCATCCCGTCTGCGCAGATCGCGCTGGACATCAACTTCGACATGCTGCTGCCGTTCGGTGTGCAGCAGGAGGTCAACGTGAACGGCGCACAACGCACCACGTTCTTCCCTGAGGTGCAGGCGACCGCCAAGCGCTTTGGCCTCGCGATTGTGCCCGATCCTCGACCTTCTGCTGGAAGCTACTATCGCAGCGATCACTTCTCGCTCTCGCGCCTCGGCATTCCAGCCTTCACCATCGATGCAGGCACGCTCTATGAAGGTCGCGACCACGCGTGGGGCGCAGCAAAGGAGAAGGCCTTCAACGATCACGACTACCACAACGTCTCCGACAACTTCGATCCCACGTGGGACTTCCGCGGCGACGCCAACATCGCGCGCTTCGGCATGGACCTCGGCTGGCAGGCGATCCACCTCCCGCACACCATCGAGTGGCTGCCTGGAGATGAGTTCGAAGCCGCAAGATTGAAGAGCGAAGGCAGGTAGACGATCCTTCGTCGCTCATGCTCCCAAGGATGACGACGAAGGCTTTTATTGCACTTCGCTCGGCTCGAGCACCGTCGTCACCGCCGCGCTCTCATTGCCGTGTGTATCTAGGGCGGTCACGCTATAGCGATAGCGTTCCGAAGCCTTTGCGGTCGCATCGTGGAAGCCGGGTTCGCGGGCCGGTGAAGCGGTGAGCCGCTCTCGCGAGCCTTGGACCGCTCCACTCGCGTCGACCCGCTCGCGATAAACGTTGTAGCCTGCGACATCCGCATCATCCACCGGCTGCCACACCAGGTCCACCGCAAACGTCGCCGCAACGCCTTGGGAGCTCGCATTATCGAAGGCAGCGGCGACGAGGCCTGTGGGCGCCGCCGGTGCATAGGTAGCCTGCAGAGTAATGCTCGCTGGTTCGGAGAGTTCGCTGCGCAACTCCAGCGTGCGACCGCCCAGCTTCACCGTCTCTCGCCGGGCCGCGCGGTACTGGTAGGGAACGCCGAGCACCGCGCTCGCATCCAGTGACTGGTTCTGCGAGCGATCGTCGGCCGTGGGCGTCGCGCTCATCCACACCACATCCTGCTTCGCGGAGGGGTCGTTGTTGAGGTTCAGAGTAGCGGAGCGCCGTTTGCCGCTCTCAGCCTTCGCTGCTTCTTTCGCAGCCAGCGGAGCTCGCCCTTCGCGGCGCAGCAACACTTCGTCGCCATTGCCTGCTGCCGCCTCCCAGCGCAACACCACGCCCTTGCGCGCACCCCCGGCTGTCAAGCGCTCCACCCGCGGCGGCGCTGCTCCAGCAACCGTATACGTTGCGTCTGAGGTTCCCGCCGATCGTCCCTCCGCGTTGAACAACTCCACGCGATAGCAGAGCACCCTCTGCGTTCCCGAGGCCAGCGCCGGAGGCAGCGCGTCATGCCACACCACCACGGTGGACTTCCCGCCGGCGTCCAGCAGAGCGAACGTCCCACCGGCGTTTGCCGGAGTTTCGCATGGTCCTTTGCCGACCTGGCGGCAGAAGGTTCCTCGCAGCGACGCAACCCGCAGCGGCAACTTGTCCGTGGAGTTCCTGGGCGCAGTAAAGCGCAGTTCGACAACGTTCCCGGTGCGGTCGGAGCTCAGGTCGCGCGGTGGCGACGGCAGATGCAACGAGGGAGCATGCGGTGGTCCGGGATTGGCACAACCTGTAAGGACACCGGCCAGCAGGGCCGAGGCGATCCCACCTGAAACGTTAGTGCGCCACCCGCTCCCGCCGCCGAACCGAACCATGCTATCGAGCCTAGCATCCTGACCTGCCGAATCACCTTGCGCCCAAGTCATGAAGGCTCAATCGCATGGACCGGACGTTGCGCGGCGGGCGGATTTGGGGCATCCTCTTTCGCCGGGATGTCATCGTAAATACAACATTGCCGAGCCGCAGTGAAGACTTGGAGTGTGCCTCACGCTATGAACGAAATCCTCCCTCAGCCCGAATCGCATGCCGCAGATGTCGTTACCGCCGAGGCAGCCGAAGTGTGCATCGAAAGCAAGCGCATCGGTGAGCGTATCCGTCAGCTTCGCCAGCGCAAAGGCATGGGCCTGGTCGAGCTCGGACGGCACACCGGCCTCTCCGCGAGTTTTCTGTCGCAGCTGGAGACCGGCCGCGTCGTGCCGACGTTGCGCAACCTCGCGCGAATCGCCATGGTCTTCTCGCGCAGCCTCATCTACTTCTTCGAACCCGAGCGCCCGGAGATGTTCCGCATCGTACGCGCCGCGGATCGGCAGCGTCTTCCACAAACCGGGGCCGAGGAGCCGGCGTACTTCTTCGAGAGCCTCGGGCAGGTTCCCGCGGATCAACCGGTAACCCCGTATGTCGCCGAGTTCCTCCCTGGCAACGAGCGCCGTCCCCAGCGTCCGCACCAGCACAGCGGCATGGAGTTCCTGGTCATGCTCTCCGGCCAGTTGCAGCTCACGCACGATGGCATGTTCGATGTCCTCGAAGAAGGAGATGCCGTCTACTTCGACGCCGAAGCCGTGCACAGTTATGAGAAGATCGGCGACGATCCCTGCACCGCACTCATCCTCTCCATGAGCGAGCCCATGCGCGGCAGCAGCCGTGCCGAGGTTCGTGTGCCGGCCGTGAAGGCCGCCATCCGCAAGCCCTAGCTGCGCTGTTTAATCGACCTGAATTTTCCAAAAACCGAGGGATGGGTTACAAGCCTTTCCCTCACTTTCGTCGCGCCGCTCCCGCTCCGCGACTACGTTGCCTTCGCCGCCGCAAGTCGCTCTCCCGGAGCCCATGGTCCAGGAGTGTCCTTCCGCGGATCGTAGAAAAGCATCCGCCCGCAGGTCTCGCAGGTAAACACCGTCTCCTTGAACGGCGAGTTTGGATCGCGGTCGGTCAGATCGTTCCAGCGCTGCGGCCGCAGCATCATCTGGCATGCCGAGCACTTGTGTTCCGTCGCCTCGGAGATGGCGGTGCCCTTCGACTTCGCCGTCCGGTCATATTGCGAGAGCATTCGCTCCCCGGAATCGGTCGCGAGGACGTCCTTGCGCAGTGCACCGCGTTCGTCGTCCAGCACCGCGATCCGAGCCGTATCGCGTTCCGTCAGCACCTCGCACGCCACTGTCTCGCGGGTCAGCGCCGCGGTGGTCCGCTCCAGCGCCTCCTGCCCGTGACTGCGTTCCATCTCCAGCTGCTCGGTGCGCTCCATCGAGGCCAGCTCTTCGTCCTCGAGCTTTGCAATGGCCTGCTCCGCGAACTGGATCTCGTGCTCCAGCGCCGTCACCTGCGCGGTGGAGGTCGCCGCATCCAGCTGTTTGCGCAGCTTCGCCAGCTTGTCCTTGTGGGTACGGACGTCACCTTCCTGCGCGCGGCGTAGGAGTTCTTCCTTGCGCATGGCCTCGTCGGTTTTGCGCAGTGTGCCCTCGGCGCCGCGCAGCGCAGTCTCGGCGGCTTTGCGCCGCAATGGCACTCCAGCGAGCTCGGTCTTCAGCTTTCCCAGCTCCAGGTCGATCGCCTGCAGCATAATCAGTTTTTCAAGATCTGCGTTCATCTCACAATATTCCGTCGCGCCATCCGTCTTTATCCGTGGGCTCCATCGTACGCGAAGCAGCAGGTCTGCACCGCGCCGCCACGCACGGCTCTTCGCTGATTTTCTGAATCCGGCCGCCCACTCACGAATCTAGAGGAAGACACCCTCCTCCATGGCAGCAGCAACCGCAGTCGAGCTCTCTCCAACCACCGTTACCGCCCCCTGGCGCCCTCGCGTCAACCCGTGGGTCATCGCGATGACGGTGACGCTGGCCACGTTCATGGAGGTGCTGGACTCCTCCATCGCCAACGTCGCGCTGCCGCACATCGCCGGCGGCCTGGGCGCCACGCAGGACGAAGCCACCTGGGTGCTCACCGCGTACCTGGTCGCCAACGCTATCATCCTGCCGGCCGGCGCGTACATGACCACCTTCATCGGCCGCAAGAAGTTCTACATGATCTGCGTGGCCCTGTTCGGTATCTCGTCCGCGCTCTGCGGCCTGGCACCCACGCTGCCGCTGCTGGTCTTCTTCCGCGTGCTGCAAGGCATCGGCGGCGGCGGTCTCGCGCCCAGTGAGCAGGCCATCCTCGCCGACACGTTCCCGCCGGAGAAGCGCGGCCAGGCCTTCGCCATGTACGGCCTCGCGGTTGTCGTCGCCCCGGCCATCGGCCCCACGCTCGGCGGCTACATCACGGACAACTTCGACTGGCGCTGGATCTTCTACCTCAACGTCCCCATCTGCATCCTTTCGCTCTTCCTCACCTCGCGCATCGTGGAAGATCCACCCTACGTGCATGAGCAGGTGAAGAAGACGCAGCGCGAAGGCATGAAGCTCGACTTCATGGGCTTCGGCCTGCTTGCCCTCACCTTCGGCTCGCTCGAGTTCGTCCTCGACAAGGGGCAGGAGGATGACTGGTTCGGCTCCAGGCTCATCACCTTCTTCGTCGCGACCATGCTCATCGCGTTCATCAGCATGATCTGGTGGGAACTCAGGGAGTTGCGTGAGGGCCGGCGGCCCATCCTCAACCTCACGCTCTTCAAGCGACGGCAGTTCGCCATCAGCTTCCTGCTGATGTTCGTCCTGGGCTTCTCGCTCTACGGCACCACCATCCTGATCCCGCAGTTCGTGCAGACCCTGCTGGGCTATACGGCAGAGCTCGCTGGGCTTGTCCTTTCGCCCGCCGGCTTCATGATGATGGCGATGATGCCCGTGGTCGGCATCCTCTCGGGCAAGGTCGATCCACGCAAGCTCATCGGCTACGGCTTCTTCATGCTCACCGCGTCGCTGATGTACATGGCGCAGCTCAATCTCGGGCTGAGTTACGGCGAGCTCGTCTTCATGCGCATCTTCCAGGCCTCGGGCCTCGCGTTCCTCTTCATTCCCATCAATACCATCGCGTACATCGGGGTAAAGCAGAACGAAAACAACGACGTCTCCGGCCTCACCAATCTTGCCCGCAACATCGGTGGCTCCAGCGGAACCGCATTCATGGCCACCATGCTCACGCGGAGAACCCTGGCGCATGAAAACTCCATGGTGCGCAATCTCACGCCAGGCAATCCAGGCTACGTCGACCAGGTCAAGCAGATGGCCGGCGTCTTCAAGCCCGGCAATGGCGCAGGAGTCAAAGGCGGCCCCTACAACGGAGCCAGCTTTGGCGCGATCCATCAGGCCCAGGCGTACATCTACAACGAGCTGCACCGCCAGGCCGCCACGCTCGCCTACGTCGACATCATCCGCTACCTGACCATCTTCTGCGCGGCCATGATCCCGCTGCTTTTCTTCATCCCCAGGCCGCCCAAGAACGCCTCTCCGAGCGCCGGCCACTAAGCCGGGGCTTGCACAAACCGGGCGCCCCGGGCGCCCCGGGTCCCTCAAGGGACCCGGGCTGTGCTGCGACGAGGCTGCAGGAAGCCTCGGAAGCCCCCGTTTTGTCAGGGCGGGACTTTAGTCCCGCCATAAAGTCCGTGATAGCAATGCGGCTTCAGCCGCCGAGGGAATGCTCGGGACCTCATCAGAACCCCCCTGGACTTACTTCGACGATCGAACCTTGCGTACAGGCTTCTCCATCAGCGCCTGCAGCTCCAGCGCATTCGCCGTCGCATGTCCCAGCGCCGTGTTGTCGAAGATCACCCACGTCTCTGCGGCCCGCGCAGGCTCGCGCAGGTTCTTCGCAAACCCCCGCAGAAACGTCTTCCCGTAATCCGAGTAGTACGTCCGCGGCGCGCCATGCAGGCGGTAGTAGCGCAGACCGGTCCACCCTCCCGGCTCCTTGGCCTTCGCGGATCCCTTGGGCGGATCGGCGGCGACGCGCGCTACGCCAAAGTCCCGCAGCAGCCGGCTGACTTCCGGCGCGAACCAGCTCTCGTGGCGAGGCTCGAGTGCCACCAGTCCGCCACCCGGCGTACCCCCATCCTGCGGGTGTAGCTCCCGCAGCGTCGTCAGAAACTCATGCGCAAGCCCTTCGTCGAACGCAAGCTTTGGCGGCAGCTGCACCAGCAGCGGCCCCAGCTTCTCGCCGAGTCCGGTGGCTTCGCTCAGGAACGTCGCCAGCAGGCCACCTGTACCCGCCAGCTTCGCCTCGTGCGTGATGGTCTTCGGCACCTTCACGCTGAAGCGGAAATCCTCTGGGGTCGAGGCTGCCCATCTCTCCCACGTGCTGCGCCTGTGCGGGCGATGAAAGCTCGAGTTGATCTCCACGCAATGCAGCACCTCCGCACAGCGTTGCAGGTGCGAGCGCTTCGTGCCCTCCACCTCTGCCGCAGGGAACAGCCCCGCATGCTGCTTCGGGATCGTAAAACCAGCGGTGCCAATACGAATGTCGAGGGCCGGGAGCGTCATAAGGAGGAAGATGCCGAAAATAAACGCAAGGAGCGCCAGGATGCGCCACGAATTCCGCGGCGTCCCTTGATGCTCCTTGCATTTGCCTTGCCCTGGACGGCGAACCTACACCGGCTTTGGATTGCGCTCCTGAAACTGCCGCTGATGCCAGTACGGATACGCCAGCGGCCGCTCGCTCGCGGCGTCCAGCTTCGCAATCTGCTCGGTGGTTAGCTTTACATCCACCGTCGCGAGGTTGCCCTTCAGCTGCTCTTCATTGCGAGCACCGATGATCAGCGTCGAGATCGTCGGTCGCGTGAGCAGCCAGGCCAGCGAAATCTGCGGGATCGTCGCCCCGGTTTCTGCCGCGACCTCATCCAGCGCATCGACCACCTTGAACAGGTACTCATCCTCGATCTGCGGTCCAATGTCGGTAGCCAGTTGGTTGTTCAGGCGGCTCGTCTCCGGCTTCGGCGCGCCACGGCGCAGCTTGCCGGTCAATCGTCCCCAGCCCAGCGGCGACCACACCAGCGCACCCACGCCCTGCTCGATGCCCAGCGGCATCAGCTCCCACTCGTAGTCGCGGCCCACCAGCGAGTAGTACACCTGATGCCCAACGTACTTCGACCAGCCATAGCGCTCGGAGACTGTGAGCGACTTCATCAGGTGCCAGCCCGAGAAGTTCGAGCAGGCGATATACCGCACCTTGCCCTGCTGCACCATCAGGTCCAGCGCCGACAGCGTCTCCTCCACCGGCGTAGACGCGTCGAAGCCATGCATGTGGTAGACGTCGATATAGTCTGTGCCCAGCCGCTTCAGCGATCCTTCGACGGCCTGGATCAGGTGGTAGCGCGAACTGCCCACGTTGTTGGGCCCGGTAAAGCCGCCCCGGAACGTGGCCTTGGTCGAGATCAGGATGTCCTCACGCTTGAGGTGTTGCACTGCCGCGCCGAGGATCGTCTCACTGCGGCCATCCGAGTAAATGTCGGCGGTATCGAAGAAGTTGCAGCCGGCCTCCATGCAGAGGTCGATCAGCTTGCGAGCCTCGTCCGCCTCGGTGTTGCCCCAGGCGGCGAAGACCTCATTGCCGGCGCCGAAGGTACCGGTGCCAAAGCACAGCTCAGGAACGCGTAGGCCGGAACGGCCAAGGAATCGATATTGCATAGCGGTAGAGATGCTCCCTCGTACGACGATGATGCGAGCTTAATCGAAGTTCGGCGGGAGTTGCATGAACGGCTTTCGGTATCCCATCAACTACACCAGTGCAGCTCCACCGGTCCCTGCAGCGGGTGCTCGCCCACCCCGCTCAGCCGACGCTGCTTCAGCGCAAAGTACCACTTCGCGGGCTTGTCCGCATCGTCGATCAACATCAACCCCGGGTGCGAGCGCAGGCCCTGTGCCTGCTCCACCATCGTCTGCTGGTCCTGTGCCACGAACTTCGCGCCAAAGTACTTCGCAATCGGCAGCACAAACGGCACGTGATACCCAATGTCCCACGCCGCAACGACATCGATCCGGCAGCTCGTGGGCGTCACCGGAGTCACGGTCGTCAGCGACGCAAACCATCGCTCCACGCCCTTGTCGTTCGTCGCCCGAATGGTCTCGGTGCGCCGGTTAGGCAGCACGAAGTCGATGGTCGTCACCGGCTTGCCAAGGATCTTGTACGGCAGGCTGTTGGAGCTTGGCGCATGCGCACTCATGCGGAAGCCGTCGTTGAAGCCGCGCCGCGAAGCGTCGCTGTCATTCACGATCGGCTCAAAGCGCTTGGTCTTCTCGTGGATGCTCGCCGCCGAGCGCCACCACCACGCGCGATGCACAAACGGCCCATGCGCCGGGTCCATCAGCCCAATGATGCCGTGATCCACGTTGCACGGCAGGTCCGCCTGCAGGTGCGCCGACCGGAACCGGGAGCCGAATTTCGGCAGCTCCGGCACCGCGGGCAGCGCGCTCAAATCGAAGCGCCCCTCCGCATCAAAAGGCAGCCGTCCCGCCCCCGCTTCGGGGACGTACACCCACGCATAGCCATCGCTCTCCACCACGGGGAAGCTGTTAGCAAAAATCTTCGTCGGCTCGAGGATGTCGAACTGCGTCAGCGAGGGAATCTCCTCGCAACGGCCGCTGCAGGGCTCGAACCGCCAGCCGTGGTACTTGCACTGCACCGTCTCGCCATCGAACCACCCCGCGGACAACGGAATGCCCCGGTGCGGACAAAGGTCACGCATCGCGAAGAGGCTGTTGTCCTTCTTCCGGCCCAGCAGCATGGGGATGCCCAGCAACGTGCTCAGCACGGTATCTCCCGCGCGCAGCCGGTCCGCCCGTGTGGCTGGGTACCAGTCGCCAAAGACCATCTCCGCGGGCGGCCCGGTGCGGGCGTCCGGCATGGCCAACATCTCGGCTTGCTCATCGCGCGCGCGGATGGGCCGCATGTTGGCCCACTGGGCTGACGGGTTTCGCACGGCAGTGTTCGCGGGGCCTTTGCCCTTGGCGTCGGAAACAGAACTCATCGCGCCTCTAGTGTACGGGTGCTGGTGCAGGGTGGCAGCTGGGTGCATCGTCTCGCCCACGCTGGCCCGGAGTCCGTGTTCCAGGTCACCGCACCGTGCTTCATGCTGCGCTAGCCAAAACGGATGAGCGCAAATCGCATCCATCCAGCAATCACTATCCGACATCCCATGGAGCAGGGAAATCCCCTTCTACACTGAATGCACATGACCCGCACCCTCGCCAGGCCGCGCTCCACGCTGTTGTGTGTCTTGGTCGCGTGGCTCGCGTTTTACGCCAGCTTCACGCTCTTCACGCCCGCGCTGCTGGACGATGCCGACTCCGTCCACGTCGAGGTCGCCCGCGAAATGCTGCTGCGGGGCAACGGCGTCACGCTCTACGCCAACGGCATCCGCTACCTCGAGAAGGCTCCGGTCCTCTACTGGGCGATGGCCGGAGCCATGCGCGTCGCGCAGATCCTTGGTGCCAGCTCACCACGAGCTCTGGTCGCCGCGGCCCGGCTTCCCCTCGCGCTCTCTGTGTTGGCCCTGGCTCTCCTGGCGGAAGCCTTCGCGCGCAGGCTCTTCCACCGGACGTCCTCAGGTCTCTATGCCGCGCTCATTCTGCTCTCCAGCTTCGGCATCTTCATCTTCACCCGCATCATGATTCCCGATGCGATGGTGTGCCTGTGGCTCGCCCTGGCTCTGTATTTCTTCTGGCTCACCGAGCGCGTCGCGCTCAATCCGAACCTGCTGCACGAGCAGCGCAGGAAGCAGGCCCATCGCCACTGCTGCTTGGGCTTTGCCGTGGCCTGCGCGCTGAACGTGCTCACCAAGGGCCTCATCGGTCTGGTGTTCCCGCTGGCCATCGCCACCATCTACCTTCTGATGACCCGTGGAGTGCGCCGCGCGCTGCGCCGTATCGGCGAGTACCACCTCGCGCACTCGCTCTTCGTCTTCCTCCTCATCGCTGCGCCATGGCACATCCTCGCGGGCCTTGCGAATCCCGCCCAGGGCCATCCCGCATCCTTCCGCTTCGTTCGCGAGTACGTCTTTCCCTTCCACTTCGGCCACTGGATCGTGCCGCTTCCCACGGATGGCAACGTGCGCGGATGGTACTGGTTCTACTTCATGAACGAGCACGTGCTGCGCTACCTGAACCTGCGCGTGCCGCACGACTACGACACCGTCCCACTCGCACTCTTCCTCGGCTTGTGCTTCGTCTGGCTCATGCCGTGGTCGGCGTTTCTTCCGCAGACGTTGCGCTGGGCGCTTCCTGTTCACACGGCCAAGTGGAGAAGCCAGCTGCGCCGCCACGACCTCCCGTTGAAGCAGCGCGGCCAGTTGCTGCTGGTGCTGTGGGCAGCCTTCGTGTTGTTGTTCTTCAGCTTCTCCACGAGGCAGGAGTACTACGTCCTGCCCGCACTGCCCGCGCTCGCCATCCTCATCGGCGGCTGGCTTGGGACCGTCCAGGCGCAACGCTGCGCCAAGGAGACGCCGCGCGATCCGGCACGGCCCGCTCTGATGATCCTCGCGGGCATCGGCTTTGCCTTCGCAGCCGTCACCGTCTATCTCCTGCTGCACACGCGCCAGCCCACGCCCGGCACAGATCTCAGCGACCTGCTCTCGCAGAATCCCGGCGAGTACGCCCTCAGCTTCGGCCACTTCCTGGATCTCGACACCCGCGCTCTCGGGATGTTCCGCGTGCCGCTGGTGCTGGCGGCGTGTGGCCTGCTGCTCGGGCCGGTGCTGGCTCTCATCCTGCGCCGCCGCAAGCATCCGCACACCGCTACGCTGTTGCTCGCCGCTGGAGCCTTCACCTTCCTGCTGGCTGCGCATCTCGGCCTGCGGACGTTCGCTCCCGTGCTCAGCTCGGCGCAGCTCGCGGAGAAGATCGCTCCCCAGATCCATTCCGACGACATCGTCATCCTCCACGGCGAGTATGAGGCTGGCTCCACGCTCGGCTTCTACTTGGGCCGCCCTGCTGGCTACGCCGCCGGTTCGCCCTTCCGCAGGGGCTTCGGCATCGGGCCCCACCTGCTCACCACTCAGCCGATCCTCATCTACGACGGCCGCAGCTCCAACCTCTGGTACGGCAGCTTCTTTCCGGACGCGCCGCGCCTGTTCCTGAGCGCGGATGACCTGGCAAAGGCGTGGACCGGGCCAAATCGCATCTTCATGTGGCAGTCACTTACAGACCCTCCGAATCAGTTACCCTCACTTGCCGGGCCGGTCTATGTCATCGCCCGCTCCGGCGGGAAAGAAATCGTCAGCAACCGTCCAAACCATTAAGCTGATCTAACGACTCGCATCTTCCTATGCCCTGCACCCCCACAGAACTTCGCCACGTCCCGCTCTTCTCCCTCCTCGATGACGACGAGCTCGACGTCCTCGCACAGCAGGTCGAGCTGCGCAACTTTGTCGCGCGCCAGCGTATCTACAAGGCCGGCGAAGAAGCCCTGCGCGCCTTCGTCGTACTCGATGGTTCCGTCACGGTCACGCTGCTCGACGAAGACGGGCAGGAGGTTCCCTTCTCCGAGCCACATCACGGCGACTTCTTCGGCTTCGCCTCGCTACTGGAGAACGTGCCGCACCACACCACAGCCGTCGCACTCGAGCAAACAACCTGCGTCGAGATCGATCGCCACGACATCGAGGTGCTGCTCTCCAAAAAGCCCATGGCCGGCCTCGACATGCTCACGGTGCTCGCCCGCGACATCCACTCCGCGCAGAGCCTCGTGCGCGAGCGCGCCGCCCGCAACCCGGAAGACGTCATCGATGAGAGCGAGACCTTCGGCCAGCGTGTCGCCGATGGCGTCGCCAGTTTCGGAGGCTCGTGGACGTTCATCATCACCTTCGGCGTCACGCTCCTGGGCTACACCGGAGTTTCCATCGCACTGGTCCACTTCCACGGCAGCTCCTGGGACCCGTATCCCTTCATCCTGCTCAACCTGTTCCTCTCGATGCTCGCTTCCATCCAGGCCCCGGTCATCATGATGAGCCAGAACCGCCAGGATGCCCGCGACCGGTTGCGCTCCGAGCACAACTTCGCCGTGAACCGCCGTGCCGAAGCCGAGGTACAAGCCATCACCCGCAAGCTCAACTTCCTCACCGACAAGATGGGGGATGTGGAAGACGAACTCCGCGGAGGCCTCGAACTCCATCGCAAGGAACACCACAGCGGATAGGCGCGTCCACCCTTATCTCGCGGCTGTCTTTCATTGCCGCGATCGTTGGAGCGTCCGCTCCCGCGCCGCGCTCATTGCACCGGAACCAGCTCGCCGTCTTTCAGCCGAAATCGCTCCCCGCGCCACACGATGGTGTTGCTCGCGTAGCTCCACGCCCAGAACAGCAACCCAAAGCAGTCGCGCAGCGGCAGCAGCCAAAGATCGCGCAGCACCTGCTCGTCGCGCAACACACCCACGCCCACCTGCAGCGCCACGGCCACGCGCAGCACCAGCGCCACGCTCAGCACCGTCACGCTCCACAGCGAGCAGCCGGAAGCCAGCACCGTAGCCAGCGCCCACGGCAGCAGGTACGTGAAGCACAGTCCCACGTAGCCAGCTTTGCGAGAATCCCGCACCGCGCGAGCCCACCGCAGCTGGTGCTCGCAGAAGCCGCGGAAGTTATAGGCAGGCAGGCTTGTCGCCACCACCTCGTGGACCAGCTCCACGCGCCAGCCGGCCTTGTGCAGCCGCGCGCCCAGCTCGTAGTCGTCGGCCAGCTGGTTCACCAGCGCCTCAAAGCCACCCATCGTGCCGAGTGCCGTCTTCGTCGTCGCCAGCGTCGATCCAAGACCAAAGCTGATCCCACCCTCGAGCCGCCGCGCCGTCAGCACCCCTGCAAGGAAGTCCGTGGAGATCCCCAGAGCCTCCAGCCGCGACCACAGCGTGGCCCCTGCGCGCCCGAAGTAGGGAACGGTTACCAGCCCCACCTCATGCTGGGCGAAGGGCTTCATCACGTTGGTCAGGTAGTCCGGCCCCACCACAATGTCTGAGTCGTTCACGACGATGTACTCGTACTTCGCCGCGCGCAGCATCTGCACCAGGTTCGAGACCTTGCCATTGCTCCCCAGCCGCTCCGTGCACTCGATCAACTGGATTGGCACCTCGGGATACTCCACCCGCAGCCGCGCGATCGCGCTCACCGCCGGATCCTCCAGCGCGCTGACCCCGAACACCAGCTCGAACATCCCGGGATAGTGCTGCTGGCAATGGCTCACCAGCCCGGCGTACATGCTGGGGTCCAGCCCCTTCACCGGCTTCAGGATCGACACGCCCGGAGCGAACGTCCGCGGCGGCCCTGGTTCCGTCTTCTTCGCATCGCGCAGGAAGGCACGGGCTCCAGCCAACGCCAGCGCGCTGTACGCCACGCCCGCCGCGGTCATCACGCCGGCGGCGGCCTCCACGGTCACTGCAAAAGGATCCATTGCCTCTATGGTCTCACTCCTGCGCGCGACCACAGAGTGACAGCCGTCATCCCAGAGCCCGCGCGAAATTACTCCGGCAGTGTCTCTGCGATCTGCTCCATCAGGTCGAAGGCTTCATCCACGCGGTCTGCAGCGACACTGATCCACACCGGTGCGCTGGCGTCCTCCTCGTCCTGGTCGAGCACATAAGGCAAGCCGTGTTCGTCGAGTGCCCGCTTCACGACAGTCGCCTGCGAAGCGGTGAACTCACCCAGGGGAGCGTAGTCCTCGCCTTCGCCCTGGAGGTGATCCCCCTCGGGCGGCGGAAAGAGGCCCATCGTGCGTTGCAGGAGAGTACGAACCGCGTCGGCATCCTTGCGCTCGACGATGAGTTCCAGCAGAGTGCGCGAGTCCCCACCAACGTAGTTTCTGGTTCGCTCCATGATTCGATGCGGAAGCTCAGCATCGCGCAGCTCGGCGATGGCCTGCGAGGCCTCAAGCCCGTCGCGGAAGGTGATGATGGACTCCTCGCCCGGCTCCAGCTCTTCAGCGACGCCGATGGCGAGCTCGCCTCGAACGGCACTCGACGCCTCGGCTTCCCCAGCAGAAGCAAGCTCCAGACCTCGTGCCTGCATGGTCTTCGCCAGCGCTTGTTGCGCCCGCTCCGTAAGGTCGTCACGCCGGTCATGGAGCTCCAACAGCTCCTCATCGGCCTTCTCTTCGTAGAGGGCAAGCAGCCGTTGCCACTCGCGGTCAGTGTTGATGTCGCTCATTGGTTCCTGTCATTCATTTTCGATTCCCGACGAGCGTATCACCGCGCCCCTCCAGCATCGTTACTGGCTGCTGTTCGGCGTCAGGTTGATCGAGACGCCGCTGACGTCGGTGTCGGCCACGCTCAGCGAGCCCGTGTACTGCTGGTAGGTCACGCCGGAGCTGGTGCTCTGCCCGCCACGGCGCGGCCCTCCCCCTCCCGCCGCGGGGTTGCTGCTGGCCCCGTTGATCGTCAGCGTGTAGCTACCGGAGGGAACGTAGCTGAGCGTGAAGGTTCCGTCCGAGGCAATTCCGGCCGTCCGGTTCAGGCTGCTGTCGCTGGCATCCACCAGCCGCACGCTGCCTGACTGCGGCTCCGGACCCGACGTCGCCCCCACGCGGCCCGTGATGGTGTGCAGCGCCTGCAGGTCGATCACCCACTGCAGGTCATCGCGCTCCTCGCCCTGGTGGATGGTGACCGCCTGCGCCTCCGACCGGCGCAGCTTTCCAGGAGCGTAGATCGTCAGCTGCTGCGTGCGCTGGAAGAAGGTTGCCGATCCCGTATTGGCGGGAGCCTGCAGCGTGACCCGCACCACGTAGGTACCCGGAGCCAGTCCGGTGATGCGGAAGACGCCGCGATCGTCGGAGGCCGCATTGCCCGCTCCCCCAAAGCCCATGCCTCCACCCGGACCACGTCCACCGGCCTGGTTGATGGCGGCCGTCGCGCTGGTCCCGGCGGTAACCATCAGCGCCGTCACCTGCTCCCCCGCAGCGGGGGAGCCATCCTCCCACTGGATCTTGCCCGCGATCGTACCGCCGCGCGTGAGCGACACATTGACCGTAGCCGTGGTTCCAGCCGTCACTCGAGCTACGGGAAGGCCCGCCAGCAGAGCTTGCGCATCGGCTCCGTCTGCCGCGCGGGCCTGCAGAATAGCAGTCTCGCTAATGTACCCCGGAGCCTGACCGGCCACGTAGTAGTCGCCCAGTGCAACGTTGGGGATAGTGAAGTCGCCGTCAAGGTCGGTGCGGCCATTTCCACCCATGCCACCGAAGCCGCTGAAGCCTCCACCAGGCCGGGAGCTGTCCGTGCGCACGGCATCGACGGGCACCAGGACGACTTGTGCGAAGCGCGCGGGCTGCTGCGTATCCCCGAAGACCACCCTGCCGCTCACCGACCCGGTAGGGCCCTGCTGGGTCGACGGCGCAAGCCTCACCGCAGGTGGTGTCGCCTGGGCCGCAGGCGCCTGCGGAGACGCGTCCTGCTGTGCGGCAGCAAACGGCAGGTTGACGAGCCAGCACAGACCGAGGGCCGCAACGCGCAGTGTCGATCGGCTCCGCAAGGGGATCATGACGAACTCCATGGCGCAAGGATGCCATACCAGGCAGGTATAACGTGCGCCCTGCCGGGAGTGACGGTAGCCGCGCGAATAGGTCACCTCTGTCTCGGCCCCGAAAGGCAAGCCCAGGCTTGACGCGAGTCCGGCCAGGGAGCAATCTGCAGATACACACTAAATCCAACGCAACAGGGGAGATCGCCCCATGTCGTCCAACCCGGTCTCGACCCCACCCGAGCAGGTCGAACTAAAGATCGAGCAAATCAAGCAAGGCATGCGCGCCACCTGGATGGCCGGAGACTTCGGCATGGTCGCGAAGACCATAGCGCAGGGTGGGGAAGAATTCATCGCCTCGCTGGCTCTTCCCGCTGTGCCTGCAAAGGTGCTGGACATCGCCACCGGCACAGGCAATCTTGCGCTCCCGCTGGCCCAGCGCGGGTACCAGGTCACTGGCGTCGACATCGCTCCCAACCTGCTCGAGCAGGCCCGTGAACGGGCCGCCGCCGCAGGGCTCGCGATCCAGTTCGACGAAGGCGACGCCGAGGCGCTGCCGTATGCCGACGCTAGCTTCGACGCCGTGGTGACCATGTTCGGCGCGATGTTTGCCCCACGCCCCGAGCTCGTGGCGTCAGAATTCGCCCGCGTGCTCAAGCCCGGTGGCCTGCTTGCGATGGCCAACTGGACCCCCGGCGGCTTCACCGGAAAGATGTTCAAGCTGGGTGCAGCGCATGTGCCGCCGCCTCCCGGTATCCAAGCGCCGGTCCGCTGGGGAGATCCCGCTACCGTGAACGAGCGGCTCCAGGATGGCTTCGACTCCATCGAGACCGAGATTGTCCCCATCGACTTCGACATGCCCACGCCTCCCAGCGGGGCGGTGGACTTCTTCCGCAAGTACTTCGGCCCCACCCAGGTGGCCTTCTCGCGTCTCGACGCCGCCGGCCAGGTCGCGTTCGCCGGCGACCTCACCCACCTCTGGAGCGAAGCCAACGTTAGCGGCGATCCCAATCGCACGCTGGTGAAGAACGAGTACCTCAAAGTCACCGCGCGGCGAAAGTGAGGAACTATACCTTCGTCAACGCCAACTCCGCGCGCACTCGCTGCATGGTCTCGAGGTAAAACGCGAGGTTGTGGATGGAATTCAGCGTCGCGCCCAGCGGCTCATCCGACACATACAGGTGCCGCAGGTACGCCCTGGAGTATCTGCGGCAGGTGGGACAGGGGCAGCCACTATCGATCGGCCCATGGTCCTCCGCATTCTCTACACGCTTGATGTTCCACCGGATCGCCTTGGACGCACGGTCCGCAGGGTTCTCGCGGATGAAGACCAGGCCATGACGGCCAGCGCGCGTGGGCAGCACGCAGTCCATCATGTCCACTCCCATCTTCGCGTACTCCTCAATCTCGTCCGGATAGCCCACGCCCATCACGTAGCGCGGCTTGTCCTTGGGCAGAATCTCCAGTGAGAGCGCGATCATCTCGCGCGTCACCTCACGCGGCTCGCCCACCGCCAGCCCGCCGATCGCGTAGCCCGGAAAATCCATCTCCACCAGCCGCTCCGCCGACTCCCGCCGCAGATCGGGATACATCCCGCCCTGCACAATGCCGAACAGCAGCTGATGCTGGTCGGAGAAGCGGTGGCGATCGTACTGGCGTGCGAATGCGGTTGAGGGCCAAGGGTCAAGGGACGAGGGACAAGAATCGCCTTCCCCCTGGCCCTTGGCGCTTGGCCCTTGGCACTGTTCCGCCCACGGCACCTCGTGCCGATGCTCCTCCCAATACTTCTTCGACCTTGCCGCCCAGTCATGCGTCAATGCCATCGAGTTCCGCGTGCGTTCCCAGCTCGCGGGCGTCTCCACGCACTCGTCGAAGGCCATCATGATGTCCGCACCCAGCGCGATCTGCACCTCCATCGAATGCTCCGGCGAGAAGAAGTGCTTCGAGCCGTCGAGGTGCGACCGGAACTCCACGCCATCCGGCGTGACCTTGCGCAGCTTGCTCAGCGAGAACACCTGGAATCCACCGGAGTCGGTGAGCATGGGCCGCTGCCAGCTCATGAAACGATGCACACCTCCCGCGCGCCGGATGAGCTCATGCCCCGGCCGCAGGTAGAGGTGGTACGTATTCGCCAGGATGATCTCGGCGTTGAGCTGCTCCAGGATGCTCTGCTCGACCGTCTTGACCGTGGCCGCTGTACCGACAGGCATGAAGACGGGAGTCTGCACCTCGCCATGAGGAAGGCGAAGAACGCTGCGGCGGCCGCCTGCGGGCGTGGTGTTTAGAACAGTGAAATCGGGCTGCATCCAGAGTTCATTGTACGGAGCAGAATGAGAGCGGGAGCCGCACCATGTGTCCACGCAGAGACCAACAAGACAAAAAAATCCCCGGAGCGGTGGGGCTCCGGGGTCTCGATGGAGTGCGACGTGAAGATTCAGCGCGAAGCGCCCTTTCGTCAGGCTGGGTCTTGTTCTAGTCGCGCTGCTCGTCTTTCAACTTCTCCTTGTACTTGTCGGCATAGTCCTTGTATTCCTTGCCGAGCCTCTCATACCTTTCCTTGAACTCTGGGGAGTTGAATTGCGTCATGTTGCGCTGCATGTCCCGGCTCATGCGCTCCACGTTCTCCTTGAACTCCTGCGAGTTGAAGTCCTTCATGCGCGCGGCGATGCGGGACTGCGCCTCCGCCAGTCGGGCTCCTGCCTCGGCCATGCGATCGGCATCGATGTGCACATCCAGGCCATCCAGGTGAACCCGCATCGTGTCCAGCCGTGCGGCCAGCGCAGCCATCTCTGGGGCGTCCAGCATCGCCATCGCAGGCCCAAGGTTGATGGAGATGGGTCCCAGGCCCCCGCCCGAATCGTTCCCGTTCTCCTTACGGATGGTGTGGATGAAGGTCAGCTCCCTGGGCTCCGCGGTGATGATCGCGGTCTCACGCATGCCGTCGGTGCGGCGCTTGTTGCAGATGTCGCTCGAGCTGCCGCGCTTCAGGTCGCGGGTATGCACGGAGCAGTGCCAGTCGCCGGTGTTCAGCTTGGCGCGGTACCGGTCGACGGCGGCCATATCGTACATGCCGGGTTTGTCATAGGTGTAGGTGCGGACGACGTTGAGCACCATGGAGTGCGCGCGGTTGGCGTGCGATCCTCCGACCATGCCCAGCGATTCGGGATCCATGCTGATCTCCGTCACATCGCTGGCGTTCTTGGCAAACTCCTCGGTTCCGGCAAAAAGGTCATCCTTGGTATCGCCGGCCTGCCCCATCGCGCCCTCGGGCTGGCCTTCAAAGGCCATGGGCGGCTCAGGCGCCGCAGCGGGGTCCGCGGGAGCAATCGCCATCATCGCCCCAGCCGGCATGGGACGAACGTACACCGTGCGAACCATCCTTGGCGCAACGGGTACCGCCGGCAGAGCAGGCAAAGCCGGAACTGCCGGTATAGCAGGCAGCGCAGGGACTGCGGGTTCTACCTGGGCCATCGCGGCGGCGGTGAAGAGGGTAAGTGCAGCGGTAAGGGCTGCGGCGGGAAGAGCCTGGGTTAGGGAAGTCGTCTTCATCGTAGGTGTCCTTCTGCTGCTGAATGCTCGTTGCTGCTAAATTCCGTCTCGCCTGCGTAGCCTGCAAATCTATTCGCCGGTAAGGGTGATGCCCCGCCGCTGCAGCTCCTCGCGAACGCGCTCCAGGGCCTGGTCGTGAATGCGCGTGGCGGTCTCGAACTCGCGTTCGGCCAGCAGACGGCGCTCATGTTGTTCATGCGCATGCTGCCCCACGAAGACCCCCGCGACCAGCGTCGCCGCAATGGCGCCCGAGGCCCATCCAAGCCACTGGCGGCGCGGCATCACGAACAGCCGCGTTGATTTTGGGGAGGGTCCCGGGGAGCGGCCCGGGACCTCCACGACATGGGCCGTGTCCCCCTTCGCCGCCCGTTCCATGAGTCGGACAGCGAAGCCCTCCGGCGCGTCCACACGCTGCAGTGCGCGCGCCAATTCCTGTTCAAACCCTGTGCCCGTTCCTTGTGCTTCCGTGTTCAACTTTCCAGCTCCTGCAACGACGTCAAACTTCCTGCTCTCGTCAGGCCCATTCATCGCACGTACTCCTTCATCGTCACGGCCGCCTTGCGGCGCAGCAGCTGCAAGCCGCGCTGCAGGTGACTCTTGACCGTCGCCAGCGGTTGACCCAGCAGCGACGCAATCTCTTCGGGCAGCATGTCCTCCTGGTAGCGGAGAACCACCGCGACGCGGAGGTTCTCCGGCAGGGCCCGCAACAGCTCCTCGAGCCTTGCTTCCACCTGCGGCCCAACTCCCGCCGCGCCGTCTGCCAGCGGCGCGCTGTGGACCTCATCCATCCACTCGTCGGCATCCGCTTCCGGCTGTCGTTTCTGCCGTCGCAGGGCGTCCGTCGCCCGATGGACGGTAACCCTGCGCAGCCAGAACCGGGCATGGTCTTCTCCGGTAATCCGCTCGCTGCCGCGGTAAAGCTCAAGGAATACGTCCTGCGCGACCTCTTCGGCCGTGCCGTATTCGCCCGTGACACGCAACGCAAGGGAAAACACCATGCGCTGGTGCTGCTCCACCAGTCTTCGAAACTCGCCGCTCTCTATGGCCATCCTGCCCGCTCATCTTCCTATACGACCAGGAGCCCGTTCAAGAATGCAAAAAGTTTGTGCGACGAGCCTGGCTCCGGACGTCCTCCCGTAACCCGCAGAAAACAAAAGACCGCCCCCTGAGGCGGTCTTTCGGTGCGATTAGGTCGGCACCTACTTCTCCAACAACGCCACAGCCTCGGGAATCGTCAGGTTCGCGTCGAGGTACTGGAACTCCGACCTCGAGACATCCGTGCTCTTGGCGATCGTCTTGAACAGCAGCGCATGGCCACGAATGTCCGTGTGAACGCGGGTCGTGCGCCAGCGGCCATCCTCATCCGCGCGGTCGCTGGAAAAATTGCTGCCTGCCCGGATATTGATCAGCCCCAGCCCCAGGTTCACGTCCTGCGCCAGCTTGCCTTCGATGTGCACCAGTCGCATGTCCTTCGCATCGATCGTCAGCCAGCCGCTCATGCCGTGGAGCACATGTTCCTCCATGCCGGAGGGCGAATACGCGGGGTTGGGCTTGAAGTCCATGTGCCACACACCATCGTTTAGCGCCACGTTTTCCAGGATGAATCCTCGGGGTAGCCCATCCAGCATCTGGCGCGCATGCTGCTCATCGTTCTTCTGCGCCGCTTCTGCGCGCTCGAACGCCTCCGGGTCGCCGGCGATCGCATCCAGCCGCTTCCGCTCGGCGGCCAAACGCTCCGGGCTCAGCGGCCGGCCATCCTCCGCCAGCAGCTTACGGATCTTGCCCTTGCCGGTCTCGACGACGCGCTCGGTCCACAGATGCCCGCCGGTGCGGTCGGAGCGCTCCTCGCTCAGGTATTCGTAGCGGTCTGTGTGCGGCAGCTGCTCGCGCTGCAGCATGTCATTCATCAACTGAATGGGCGTGTGCGGCGCGCTCGACTGGTCCAGGGGCACCGCCGCGCGCGGAGCAGCCGCGAAGGCCGACAGCGCGACCCCAACTACCACCCTGTGAACTACCCGCGCTCGATGAGTGCTTTGCATTCCCCACACGCTCCCAATGATCAGCGGCACGCCACATGCCGAAACTCGAATTGCCCAACACTCCTGCGATGCTCCCGGAGGGATCCGCCGCCGCCTGAAGTGAGAAGAGTTTCCTCTAGATTAGACGTTCCGGGGTCGATTCGGAGTGCCTCGCCAGCCAATCGCGGCGGCGCTGCCGCCACCAGGCCACCGGCGCCACGGCGAACAGGGTTGTCCACAGCGCCGTCCCGGCCGTCATCTCGTAGTCCTTCGACGCCTGAAGGCCGTCGGCGAGGGGCATAAGCATCAGGGCGCAAAAGGCGAACAAAACCAGGGCGATGGCCATCGCAACCCAGTGCAGCCTGCGCCGGCCCAGCAGAGCGTCGATCGAAACGCCCGCAAACCACCACGCCGGCAACGAGTACAGCGGAAAGGCCAGGGCGCGCCAGCTGAAGAGCTCCAGCGCCTCGGGATGCCAGCTCTCCGGCCACGTCGAACCCAGCGAGGTAAGAAATTCAACGAGCAGTCCTGGCAGGTTGACCGTCGTCAGGAGCCGTCCGCGCCAATCCATCGCAACTTCCAGCTGCTGGCTCGCGACCTCCTGCGGCTTCACATCGAGCTGCTGTTCCCGCGCGCTGGTTACGGGGGGCCGCTGGTCCTGCTCGGCGTCCGCGAGGAAGCCATAGTAGATGAGCGAGACCGGGATGAGTGCAAGAAACACCCACAGCACGAGGTCAAGCGCGGGCAGCAGCAGCGAAAATGGAAGACGGAACGCCCGCATCTTCGCAGCATAGATGATGCAGTCGACAGACGACGGAGAACTCCCGAAGCAGAAGCATGAGACTCGACGAAGCACTGAACGAAGCCGCAGCCACCATCACGCGGCGTGACGCCGAAGTGCTGGCGCAGCACATCCTCGGGAGAGATCGCGCATGGCTGCTGGCCCATCCCGAAGCCGAGCTGCGCGAAGAAGAGGCCGCGCGCCTTCGAGCCTTGGCCGTCCGCCGTGCTGCGCAAGAACCGCTGCAACACCTCACCGGAGTGCAGGAGTTCTTCGGCCGCATGTTCGTGGTGAGCCCCGATGTACTAATTCCTCGACCCGAGACGGAGCTGCTGGTCGAGGCCGTCCTGGAGTGGATCCGCAGCCGTGCGCTGACCTCGCCCCGAATTCTCGACGTCGGCGCAGGCTCCGGAGCCATCTCGGTAACGCTCGCCCTCGAGCTTCCGCAGGCCAGTGTGACGGCGGTGGATCTCTCCCCCGCGGCGCTTGCAGTGGCCGAACGCAATGCGAAACGCCTGGGCGCCGCGATCCGTTTCCTTCAGTCAGACCTGCTGGCCGCTCTTGATTCGAACACCTTCGACGTCATCGTCTCCAACCCGCCCTACATCCCGTTGGCCGATGCTCTAACGCTCGCGCGGGAGGTCGTCGCCCACGAGCCGCATCTCGCACTCTTCGCCGGAGATGGCCTCGAGGTCTATCGCAGGCTGATTCCGCAGGCGCACACCGCGCTTGTCTCCGGGGGCCTGCTGGCGATGGAGTTCGGCTTCGGCCAGCGCGAATCCCTGCGCGATCTCTTCACCGCCCAGACTCCCCACGATGCCGCCGCCGCATGGGGCGAGCCCCGTTTTCTCGACGACTACGCTGGGATCCCGCGCATGGTGCTGGCGGAGAAACGAGAAAGCCCCGTTTCGTAGGGATGGACAAAACCTTGGTGCATCCGCCACACCATCAGGATGGCAATCCCCACGGCCAGCGCTGATTCCGCCACGCCGACCGGCCAGTCGCGGCCGACCTTGCCGGCTCCCCACATGCGCAGCCGATAGCCTCCCAGCGTGCCGAGGACCGCACCGATCACGCCACAGAGGATGCCACCAGCCAGCGGCTCGTTCAACGCATGCCAGGCCAGGCTCGCACTGAGCGCTCCAAACACGATTCGGGCGGCGAACGGGAACGGCGTCTTTCGGCTCGGAGTCTGCGGCAGAATGTCAGCCACCCACTCGCCCACAGCACAGAGGGTGAAGATGATCACCGCGGGCAGCGTCCCCGCCCACGCGCCCCAACCCTCCTGGGGCAGGTAGCCGAGCCACGCAGCCCAGCAAACGACCGCGATCGGGGTCATCGTCCGCATCCCGTTCGCGATACCAAGAAAGAGAACATCCAGCATGCTGAATCCTTAGGGCAGCCGCCTCCAGCCTCACCACACAGGCGATGGGCGTCCCGGCCACGTTACGGCGGGATGGCAGCCATACAAACCGACGCTACCTGTGAGCAGGCGCGCTAGGCAAGCTAAGGATGTGTAGCCGCGTACGCGCGCCAGTCCTTCAGCGCCTTGGCGAGCCCGATGATCGCGAACGAGGGCATGCAGATCGAGATGAGGCTGATGCGCCACAGGCCACCGCCGCTGGCATTGTGGAAGATCGCGAAGAACAGCACAATCGGCAGCACCAGCCCGGCGATCACGCCCAGCGCAATGTACCCGAAGCACCGTGCGAGCACCTTCGCCTTGTCGCTGGCTCCCATGCCGTCAGTCATGCGAGACGCTCCTCTCCACCGGCCGATCCATCAGCCGGACCCAAACAGCCTGAGGATAGCGTCCCACCTCGCGTGGAGCGATCCCACCTTCGTGGCGATGCTCCCTCACGCTGGAGCGCTACGCGCGCAGGTAGCCGTACAGCGGGAACTGCTCGGCAAGCTCCGCGACGCGCCCGCGAATCTCCTCCAGCTTGTCCGCGTTCCCCCGGTTCTCGAGCGCCTCCACGATCCACGCGGCGATGGTCTTCATCTCCGCTTCCTTCATCCCGCGCGTGGTCAGCGCCGGCGTTCCCAGGCGGATGCCCGAAGGCTTCAGCGGAGGATTCACGTCGAAGGGAATCGCATTCTTGTTCACCGTGATCCCAGCCGCGCCCAGTGCTACCTCAGCCTCGGAGCCCAGCATGCCGCGCTGGAAGACATCGACCAGCAGCACATGCGTGTCCGTTCCGCCGGACACCACGCGGAACCCATGCTCCTGGATCTCCGCTGCCAGGGTCTTCGCATTCGCGACCACCTGCGCGGCATAAGTCTTGAACTCCGGCTGCAGTGCTTCACCGAAAGCAACCGCCTTGGCTGCGACGATATGCACCAGCGGCCCACCCTGCTGGCCCGGAAACACCGAGCGGTCGACACCCGCGGCAAACTCCTGGTTGCACAGGATCAGGCCGGAGCGCGGTCCGCGCAGCGTCTTGTGCGTCGTGCTGGTCACCATGTGCGCATGTGGCACCGGCGAGGGATGCGCTCCGCCCGCCACCAGGCCCGCAAAGTGCGCCATGTCCACCATGAAGTATGCGCCCACCTTGTCGGCGATCTCGCGCATCCGGGCGAAGTCGAAGATGCGCGGGTAAGCCGAGCCTCCACCGACGATAATCTTGGGCTTCACCTCAATCGCCTGGGCCTCGAGCGCGTCGTAGTCGATCGTCTCCGTATCCTTGCGCACCTGGTAGCCGGCGATCTTGTAGAGCTTGCCCGAAAAGTTGAGCTTGTGGCCGTGGGTCAGGTGGCCGCCGTGCGCCAGGTCGAGCCCCAGGAGGGTGTCACCGGGGTTCAGCAGCGTCATGTAGGCCGCCGCGTTGGCCTGCGAGCCCGAGTGCGGCTGCACGTTGACATGCTCGGCGCCGAAGATCTGCTTGGCGCGGTCACGGGCCAGGTTTTCGACGACGTCTGCATACTCGCAGCCGCCGTAGTACCGCTTGCCGGGATATCCCTCGGCGTACTTGTTGGTGAAGACCGTACCTGCGGCCTCGAGCACCGCGCGCGAGACGAAGTTCTCGCTGGCAATCATCTCCAGACCTTCGTGCTGGCGCAGGACTTCCTTCTCAACGAGGGAGAAGATCTCCGGATCTTCAACAGCGAGCGGGGCGTTCAGATCAATCGGCATACATCCGAGATTTTACTCGCCCCCGCGTGGGTCGTCTGCGTGTGAACCCTGCGGCGGTCTCGGACAGTCGGGGAGAGCCAATGCCGGGCCTCTGCCGCCTTGGTGGGATTCACGCCCACTAGCGTTATTGCCGATTCTGATTCTGGGAATGTGCGGCAGGGAACACCCCGATTTCCACGCCACCCCAGGAGAGGAGACGACGATGGCTGACCAGATGCTGCACTTTCCAGCACGCTCCTCGTCCGCTCTGGACCCTCTCTTGGAGGACGCGGCGCTGACCTCCGACGCTGCAGTCGTGCCGCCGCCCCCTACACCAGCGATTCCACTCGCGCCAGCGCGTTATCGCGGGCTTTTCCTGGTCAAGGGAGAACGCCTTGGGAACGACGTTTCCCCCGCGAGCATGCACGGCTCGGCAATCTCGCAGACCCGAATAATTGTGGCTCAGGTAGAGCAGGAGATTGCGGCAATCGCCGCGCGGCGGCAAGCGGAACGCTTTGGCCGCGTGCATCCGATGCCTGCGGCGGATAGAGCCCGTGACTCGCGCCGCGATACCCCGTGGGCCGTACTGGTACGCCTGCTGCGCACGATGAAGCGCGACTAAGGAGCGTTCCAGCCTCACGACGGCAGCACCGGCTCCCACCTTCGTGGCATGACGATCGTACTCCCCCGAGGTCAGCGTCTCCGAGCCAAAGTGTGATGGCCGCAGCGTCTTACGTGCAGGATACTTTGCCTTGCCGAACCTCACGCGCAGCGCGGCTTCGCGAGGTTCCTTGGAGCTGAACCATGTATGACCTGTTCCTCTGCACCATCTTCGTCGCGATGATCACGGTGCCCTGCGTCTACACGCTGGTCCAGGGCGATAAGTAGGCTTCGCGCCGAATCAGCCCTGCGTTTCGCGCGCCAGCCGCCGGAACTCCCGCCACACGAACGACCCCATCCACCATCCATCCATGTACTTGTAGGGAAACTCTCCGGTCACATAGTGCCCGCAGGGGAGTTCCTTCGCTACATAGTCGATATGGTGCGCGTCGAAGTTGCGCAGTACGTCCAGCGAGAACTCGTGCAGGAACGTCAGGTCGTACTTTGCATGGATGACCAGCGTCCGCCGCTTGGCGTCCGCAAACTGATTCATGAAGCTCATCGGGCTGATACCGGTGAACAGCTCCCGCGTGGTGTCCTGCGTGAGACCCGCATGATCCAGTGCCGCACGCACGTGCCGCGTGCTCTGCCCCGTATACACCACATCGCCGAACCACGTCGACGCATGGTTGAACGCACAGATACGGATGCGCGGATCCATCGCCGCGGCGACGAAGGCGTAGCAACTGCCCAGGCTCGTGCCCAGCACGCCAAACTGCTCATAGCCCTGCGCCGACAGCCAGTCGACGCACGAACGGATATCCGCCACCGCCTGCCGACACGCGGCGATCGTGCGCCCGACATTGGCGCTCACGGCGTAGTCGGATCGCTCCAGCTCCTCCGGCCGCCGGATGTCATGGTACGGCTTCGAGAGCCGCAACGACGCCACCCCGAACTTCTGGAAGATCTCGCACAACGCATTGTGCGAGAACGCATCGGCGTTCCACTGCGGCATCACAATGATGGCCTGCTTCGGCCGTCTGGGCCCTTGGCCCTGATCCCTGGACCCTTGCTCTTCATACCACCGCGCATTGACCAGGTCGTTTTCCGGGTACGGCGTGCGCACCGGAGAGGTGAAGCGCAGGAACGGCTCGCGCCGCAGCTCGCCAACCTCGGCCCGCCGATGCCACTCGCGCTCGGCCTCCAACGTCTCCGGCCTCACATTGGTCGGGAACAGTTCCGGGTGCCGCATCTCCAGCCGGAAGTCGGTGGGCTCGGCGTAGTCGAAGAAGCTGTGCGGGTCGGCCACGATGCGCCGATTGATCGCAATCATCGCATCGAACGCGGTCAGCTCGCCCCGCGCCACCCGCTCCGCGGCCTCGGAGCCGCCAAAATCGGCCAGATGATCGAATCCCCACTCCAGTGGGCGCTCGATGCGATTCTCATCGCGCGTCGTTAGCGCGGTCTCCCAGGCGTACATCCACCTGGCATAAAGCCCCATATGCATTCATCCAGTTTAACGCCCGCAGGATGACGGCGAAGTTGCAATCGCCGATTGTCGCGCCACTGGGATCTGGGATCTGGCAACTCGCAGCTCAAAACCCCGAGCTCCCAGCTCGATCACGCTTTGTTTACACCACCAGCAAGTGCTTCGCCCGGATCCCGCAAAGAATCTCGTAGCTGATCGTCCCCGCCCACTCCGCATGGTCGTCGGCCGTCACGCCCTCACCCAGCAGCGTCACCTCCGTGCCCACCGCAGCCTCCGGGATCTCCGTCACATCCACCAGCGTGAGATTCATCGACACCCGACCTAGCACATACGCCTGCTTGCCGCCGATCATCACCCAGCCCCGCTGCCAGTCCGGCGGAGCGGCAGACGAGGCCGACCGCCGAAACCCATCCGAGTAGCCAATGGGCAGCAGCGCCGTGCGCATGGGGCCATGCGCCATGAAGCTGGAGCTGTAACCCACATGCTCGCCCGCGGAGAGCTCTCGCAGCGCCATGATGCGCGTCTTCCACGTCAGCACGGGCTGCAGCTGCGACGCCACCGCGCCCTCGATGGGCAAGGCTTCCCCTTGCTCGTCGCGCTCATTCTCAATCGGAAGGATGTATCCATACAGCGCAATCCCAGGCCGCACCATCGGCTGGATGCCGAACTGTGCACACGTCTCGCGCAGCCACCGCAGCGTAGAGCCTTCATCGATCGCCGAGCTATTCGCCAGGTGCAGATACTCAGGATGCAGCCCCGCAGCCAGCACCTGCTGCAGCGCAGCCGCAAAGCGCTCGCGCTGCTTCTCCGTGAAACGTCCCCGCTCCACCTGCGAGTTCGCCAGGTGCGTCATCAGGCCTTCGAGCATCAGCCAGCGGGAAGCCTTCAACTGCGCAAGAACCGCGGCCAGTTCCTCTCCCGGAGCCGCTCCCTGCCGAGCCATGCCGGTGTCGATCTCCAGATGAATAGACACCGGCTGCCGCGTCGCTGCAGCCGCTTCTTCCAGTGCGCTGAGCTGCCCCGCTGTCCAGACGATGGGAGTAAGCCTGTGCTCGAGCACTGCCGCCGCATCGTCCAGCTCGATGCCGCTCATGATCAGGATGGCCGGCTCCGTGAGCCCGCCCTCGATCCGTAGCCGCGCCGCTTCCTCGACGTCTGCCACGCCCAGCATCGTCGCGCCGGCGTCCACCAGCACGCGGCCGCAGAGCACCGCATCGTGCCCATAAGCGTTCGCCTTGATGACGCCCAGCGCGACCACGCCTTCACCCACCGCCGTCTTCAGCGCAAGGTAGTTGGCACGCAGCCGCGCACCGGAGATCTCAATCCAGGACTTCATGCTTTCCCTCGACGTTGATTATCGAGGATGGAGCCAGTGCGTAGTGAAGGGGATGAGTGAGGAAGGGTGACGCTGCCGCACTTCCTATTCACTTCTCACTTTTCACTATTCACTGTCTTACCGAAAGCTCCACTGCCGCACCGGGCCCACATCCACGTGCACGAACTGGCTGACGGGGTAGTAACCCACGCCGCCCTCGTGCAGGCTCAGCGCCACGTCGCGCAGCGTCTTGGTCGTCACACCCGGAATACGGATATCAATCGCCTTCGACAGCATGTGCTGCGAGTGCTCGGCAACACCCGTCTGCGCCGCGGCCACCCGGCCGCCCAGCGTGCGCAGGAAGCTGTTGGACTGCGGCGTGCGATAGCCGCAGACGATGTCGATCTCGCCGTTAGGCTTATGCAGCCGCCCCAGCAGATCATGCAGCAGGTCGAACTCCTTCGGATCGTAGGCCGCGGTGTCCTGCGTGCGATGGTCACGGAGGAAGTGGTTCAGCTTCTCCATCGCGTCGGGAAGGTACTCATCGCCGATGCGGTAGACCACATCCAGGCTCTCGCCCGTGTGCAGGTGGTGCAGGTGCAGCTCATAGCGCGTCGCGCCGGGATGCCTGGTCTGGGAGATCGAGGAATCAGCCAGGGGTGCATTCGGGGAAGCGCCGCAAGCGGGTTGGAGGAGAAACAATCCGCCAAGGACGAAGGCTGCCATGAAAGGAGCCACGCGAAGAAGGCAGGAGCGGAGGGAAGTAATCGGGGCCGGGAAAAACATTGACGAAGCAGTCTCCAGGGAGGGAGCCGGTGCGGGCGTGCAGCCTCGGCTTCGGATTCGGACAGGCAAATCGGAATTGCCAATCGTCATTTCTATCTACTGATTCTATCGGACAGATTGCCTCCGGCTATCACCTGTCCGGGTAATTCCTTTGTCATTGGAGGTACCCAGGCAACCCCAGGCACGATTCCTGACAAATGTCAGTGATTGCGGCCCATTTCCCCGGTTAGGATCGTTTTCAACAACTTCAAAGGAGACCCGCGCATGGCAGGATCTGCGGCAGGAACAGGATTTCTGGGCGGGGCGCCCCCCGCGGCAACGGTCGCTGGCCCGCTGCGCACCGGGAGCGCTGGTGTACCGTGGTACCTCTGGGTTGGCGTGATCGCCGTGACCTCAGCCTCCATCGGCGGCTCGTGGGACGTCTCCTGGCACCGCTCCATCGGCCGCGACACCTTCTGGACCCCCGCACACATGGCCATCTACCTCTGCGGCGTGCTGGCGGGAATCGTCGGTATGGTGCTGGTCACACGCGCCACCTTCGGCCGCAGCGCCGGAGCCGCCGAGCTCCGCTCCGAGTCGGTAAGCGTCTTCGGCCTGCGCGCCCCGCTGGGCGTCTTCCTCGCCGGCTGGGGTGGCGTGGCCATGCTCACCTCCGCGCCCTTCGACAACTGGTGGCACAACGCCTACGGGCTCGACGTCAAGATCGTCTCGCCGCCGCACACGCTGCTCATTCTTGGCATCCGCGCGGTCAGCCTCGGCATGATGTTCCTGATCCTCGCAGCCATGAACCGCGCCGCGCTCACGCAGACTTCGCTCTTCCCGAAGCTGCAGAAGCTCTTCCTCTACCTCGGCGGCATTGCGGTCGTCGGGCAGATGTTCTTCGTGCAGGAGTACACCTGGGACATCGTGCTGCACCAGGGCGTGGCCTACGTCGCGCTCGGGATCGCCGTCCCGGTGATCCTCGCGCTGCTGTGGCAGGCCTCGCGCTACCCGTGGGCCGCGACGGTGTGCTGCTCCATCTACATGGTCTTCCTCATCGGCGAGATCCTCCTGTTCCCGCTCTTCCCGGCGCAGCCCAAACTCGGCCCGGTGTACTTCCCGGTCACGCACCTCGTGCCGGCAAAATTCCCCGTCCTTTTGCTCCCCGCCGCCATCGCGCTCGATCTCCTCTGGCAGCGCACCACGACTTGGAAGCTGTGGCAGATCGCCATCGCCTCGGGCCTCCTCTTCATGCTGGTCCTCGCGCCCATCGAGTGGAACTTCGCCAACTTCCTCCTCTCGCACCACGCCGACAACCGCTTCTTCGGCTCGGCGTACTTCGACTACACCGCCCGTCCCGGAGGCTACGAGCGCACGCGCCGGTTCTTCAAACCCGCATGGGGTGTCCCACTGTTCCGCGGCCTCAGCATCGCAACCCTCTGCGCGATGGCCTCTTCCTGGATCGGCCTGGCCTTTGGCCGCTGGATGCGCGGGGTGCAGCGATGAGCGTTTCGACAAAGTCAGCCGTCACGCGCATCCGCTCTCGGTATCTGCCGCGCGGGGTGCAGCGATGAGGAACAGGCCACCGTCTCTGCTTTGTCAGGGCGGGGCTTCAGCCCCGCCATCCCCGTCCCCGAAAACCAGAGGGGCTTTAGCCCCTGAGGGACCAATGCCCCGCAACTGCGCGCGCTCCAGCCTCTGGATCTCCCTGCTCACGCTCTTCGCGTTGTGCTCCGCCCTTCCGGCCCACGCCCACGTCGGCAACAAGGACATCTTCGAGCAGGTCCTGGCCGGTCCCTACACGCTCTTCGTCACTATCCGCCCGCCCAACGTGATTCCTGGCGTGGCGACCGTCGAGGTGCGAACCTCCGGCGCCAGCGTGACCTTGCTTTCCGTCGCACCCATGATGCTCACCGGCGAGGCCTCGAAGCATCCCCCCACGGCCGATCCGCTCACCCGCTCGGCCGACGACCCCGGCTTCTTCTCCGGCTCCTGGCAGGTCCGCTTCACCGCCAACGGAGCTTCCGGGCCTGCAACCGCAAGCGTTCCCGTTCCCGCCGCCGCCCTGAGCATGCTGCACATGGACAAGAGCATGGGAGCCCTGCTCGCGGTGCTTGGCCTGCTGCTCGTGCTTGGAGCCGTGGGCATCGTGATGGCGGCTACGAGCGAGGCGCGCTTGATCCCTCAAGCTCAGCCCACGCCCGACCGCCGCAAGCGCGCCCTGCTCGCGGGTCTCGCCACACTCGCGTTGATGGTCGCGGCGGTATGGCTCGGCGGCAAGTGGTGGAACGTCGAGGCCGCGGATTACTCCGACCGCATCTGGCACGCCAGCGAGATGCGCCCGGTACTGAACGGCTCGCTGCTGACGCTGACCATCGGCGATCCCGACAAGGACGCCGAGAACGTCTGGAAGGCCCTGAAGAACAAGGATCTGCTGCCCGACCATGGCCACCTGATGCACCTCTACGCCATCCGCATTCCGGAGATGGACGCGGCGTATCACCTGCATCCCGCGCCGGTGGGCAAGGTGGGACTGAGCGAGACGCTCCCCGCGATGCCGGCCGGAACCTACAAGCTCTTCGCGGACATCGTGTATTCGAATGGCTTCCCCGAAACCGAGACAGCCACGCTGACGATTCCCGCTGGAGCCTCGACCGCTCCCCTTGCGCCCGAAGACGCGTCTGCCGCCCCGCCGCCGCTCTCCGCAGGTGATCTGGGCACAAGCTACAAGCTCCCCGACGGTTACACCATGGTCTGGAAGAAGCCCGACACGATCGCCGCCAACCGCGGCTACGCCTTCCAGTTCACCCTGCTCGATGCCACCGGCAAACCCGCCACCGACGTCGAGCCCTACCTCGGCATGCCGGGCCACGCGGCCTTCGTGAAGGCGGATCTGACCGCCTTCGCCCACACCCATCCCGAGGGTTCGGCGGCGATGCCCGCGGTGATGCTCGCCAACGCAAGCACCAGCGCAGGCATGACCGGTTCCGACATGACGCTGGGCTCCGCGCAGAACATGCCGGACATGCCCGGCATGGACATGAACGCCATGCCCGGGATGCAACCCAAGGCGCTCTCGCCGGTGGTCAGTTTCCCGTATGGTTTCCCCTCGCCCGGCCGCTACCGCATCTTCATCCAGATGAAGCACGCGGGCACGGTGGAGACGGGCGTCTTCGACGCCGAGGTAAAGTAGCGGCTACCAGGCAACGTTGGCATACTTCCCATCCCCAGTCACTACAATGGAGATAGAGGGTTCTCCAGACCGTAGCGTTCGGCCAACCCATACACCCGCCGCAAGGCAGGTCCGGACCTATCTCCCCTCGATGGAAGACTTTGCGCAAAAGGGGGGGAGGGGGGTACCCACCCTGCTCCGAACTTCGATTTACTCCTGCGGCCGATCTGGCTGCGAGAGATAAATCTCCTCCACGCGCTCCAGCGTGTCGATCTCGCCAACCGGTTTGTCATCGCGAATCCTGAGAATCCGCGGGAAGCGCAGCGCAAAGCCCGAAGCATGCCGCTCCGAGCGCATCACGTTGTTGAACGCCACCTCCAGCACTCGCAGCGGCTCGACAGTACGGAAGTGGCCATGGTCCTCCAGTGTGTGCGCCTTCAGCCAGCCGGTGAGTTCGGCAATCTCCTGGTCCGTAACGCCCGAGTATGCCTTGCCCACATTCAGCAGCAGCGGTTCGCCGTCCGGCCCCGCCGCTCCCTGCACTGCGAACGTGTAGTCCGAGAGCAGCCCCGCCCGCTTGCCGTGCCCGAACTCCGCGCCAGTGATCACCACATCCAGGGTGCCCAGCTCACGCTTCAGCTTCACCCACGCGAGTCCACGTCTCCCAGGGATGTACAGCGACGCCGCGCTCTTGATCATCACGCCTTCATTCGCTCGCGCGCGGGCTTCGGCGTATGCGAGGTCGATGGCCTCCGCGCTCTCCACCAGCTTCGCGGGTGAGAGCATCAGGCGCGGCATGTGGTCCTCATCCGTCGCCAGTGCGGCGAACAGCCCTCCGGGAGCGAATGCCGTGTGCTGATCGAGCGCCGCCGTGGCCCCAGGAGCCAGCCGCGCGACCACCTGCTCCAAACGCTCGCGACGCTCGCGCAACGGCCGCGAGAGCAGAAGCTCGCCGCGCTCGAAGAGCAGGTCGAACGCCATGAACACCACCGGGATGCGGCGGCGCAGCTCGTTGTCCACCTTCTTACGCCCGATGCGCTGGCCGAGGATGGCAAACGGCAGCGCCTTATTCGCCTCCAGGTCCCAGCCCAGAATCTCGCCATCCAGAATCATGCCGGCAGGCGCCTCGACCACATCATGGAACGCCTCCACGATCTCGGGGTAGCTCTGCGTAATGTCCTCGCGGTTCCGCGAGTAGATCGCTACGCGCCCCGGCGCAGCCGGATCGCCGAGGTGGATCTGCGCCCGCATGCCGTCGTACTTGTCCTCAAGGAATGCTTGGAGAACAGGCGGACCGGATTTGTCATCCTGACCCTGAGCATCACGGAGGGGAAGGGCCTGCTTCTCGCCCTCGGCTTCGACATCCTCCGCCAGCGTGTCGTCGTCCCGGCCCGCAAGCGCCTCCGGCCCACTGAGGTCCTCGAAGTCCTCATCTTCAGAAGAGGACTGGTCAGCGTCCGGCTCAATCTCCAATTCAACAACCGCCTTCGCCTTCGCAGGCTTCTCCGTGAAACGAGCCACCGCCTCTTCCGGGCTCGCCACCGGCGACGCGAGCATGAAGCCCAGCGGATGGAAGAGCCGCATGCGAGCTTCCGCCAGTGCTCCGCGAAAGGCCAGCGCCGTCGCTCGCCCAAGATCGGCTTCGAGCATCACGGCATGTCGTACCGCCGCGGGCTCGGAAGCCGACGCCACCGCGATGGCCTCCTCGATCAGGCTCTGCTTCACGCCGATGCGCATGTCGCCCAGCATCAGCTTGATGAGGTACTTCGCTTCGAGTGCGGTCGCGCGCCGCAGCAGGCCTTCGACCAGCGCGGCGCGCGAACTGGATTCTCTCGCCGACGCCATCGCCATGAAGACCTCGCCCACAGCAGACAAGGTCAACACAGCCTCGGTAGGTGCATTGCCGTAAGGAGGAATCAGCAGGTCGTGCGCGGCGGATCCAAGGTCGCCATGCCGGCGATACGCCGTGGTCAGCGCGGCATCCGTGCAGCCCGACACCGCCTTGACCGCTCGAGAGAGCAGCGCGCCACCGGCATTGAGCTTGCGAGGGTCAGCCTCTGGAAACGGCGTGCCCGCGAGGTATAGGCAGAAGCGACCCAACTCGCTCTCCACCTCCGGACTGAGCACGGGCGCAGCTTCGCCATGCAGCATCTGGGGCACACCCGCCACCGCTGCCACCGCCTGCGCGATGAGGGCGCGCTTCTGCAGCCGGCTGCTCTGGTGCGACAGGTTTTCAGCCAGCCGCGCCAGCGCGGAGAACAGGGCCATCCAGGAGAACCTCGCTGCAGCTCCCCGCCAATTTGCGCAAGAGTTGCTCAGCGGATTCTAGCGTTTCTGGTTGCTTCTCCGAAGCGGCGGCCTCTCGTAATGTTGTCGGCCGCTCCGTCGGTTCGCGACGTCGTCTCCGGTCTCGCAATCCGACACGACTCCGATTCACACGCTCCCGCTAAATTCTTCGCTATGAACGAATTGTCATACCGCTGTGCGAGTCCATCCGGCGTCCAATACAGTATTCCGGACGCAGTGAATCGCGGGCGGGGAGAGTCTTACGTGGGATATTCGCTTCGCGGAGTGGCCCTGGTGGCAGCTTCGTTGGTCGCTTGTTGTGCCCCGGGCTGCGGCCAGGGTGTCGTATCCAGCGCCATCGGCGCGCCGGTTCTTCCCAACGCTCCGGGGTTCCTGCTGCAGGCGGCGGGACAGGCCCAGCCCGGCAGCGGCATCATCGATGGTGAGGTAACCGACGGCCACGGCGGAGTCATTCCGGGGGCGACGGTAACGCTCTCCGAAAAGGGGTACGCAAACCTGCGGAGTACAGCCACTGACGGTACGGGGCACTTCCGCTTCACCAGCCTGGGTTTCGGGGAATACACGATGCTCATCGCGGCGCCCCAGTTCCGGACCCTGCTCACGCGGGCGGTGGGTCTCGCGCCCGGCGAGCACGCCGAGCTGCCGCCGTTCGCGCTGACGCCAGCCACCGCGGAGACCTCGATCACGGTCTCGGCCAATTCCACCGCCGTCGCCGAGGAAGAGCTCAAGCTCGAGACGCAACAGCGCATCGTCGGCATCATCCCGAACTTCTACACCAGCTTCATCTACGACGCCGCGCCGCTCGATACCCGGCAGAAGTTCAAGCTGAACCTGCGCAGTGTAACCGATCCAACGATCTTTCTCGGAGTAGCTGCAGCCGCGGGAGTGGAACAGTATCGGAACACGTTTCCGAGCTGGGGCAACAGCGATGCGGCCTCCTACGGCAAGCGCTTTGCGGCCGGCTATGGTGATGCGATCCTCACCCACACCTTCAGCTATGCGCTTTACCCCGCGATCTTCCACCAGGATCCGCGCTACTTCTACCTGGGTCCGACGAACAAGACCAGCACCCGGCTATGGCACGCGCTGTCCTACGGCGTCATCACCCGCGGCGACAACGGCCGGCAAGAGCTGAATTACTCGCATCTGCTGGGCAGCGCGTCCGCAGGAGCGGTCTCCAGCCTGTATCACCCGCGGTCGGACAGTGCGGGCTACCTGGCAGGGATCAACCTTGGTTTGGGCATCGGCACGAGCGCCTTCGAGGCAGTGTTTCGTGAGTTCGTGTGGCCGCACTTCACCACTCACGTCCCCGCGTATGCCAATGGCCGCACGGCTGAAACGCTGTCGAGCAAGCCATAAGTCTGCAAGGGCTCCGGAAACGCACCTGACGCTGCAGGTCGGATGCGACGACCGCGCACAATCGGCGTCCCACGAGAAAACGGATGCGATCCGAACGGTATGACGTTGGCCAGCAGTACACGCTGCTGTTCCCAGACGGGTCCATGCGAAGCTACCTGGTGACGGGGATTGGGCTTCTGCCCGCCGCGAATCCCCGGTAGTCGCGGTACCATCAAATAGACGATGACTTCGGCCTATGCCAAGCCGGTGGCTGTTCGGCGCGTTCCCGCTCCCGCGGTGAGCGCTCGCCACGATTTTGCCTAGCTGCGCCTGAGACCAGCCGCGCCTGCGCTTCGTCGCGCACCCCCGATACGATTCCTGAACTGATTTCGCTCGCCCGTTTCCAAGATCCAGGGCTGGAGCGATGGAGACCCAAAGCCATGTTCGACAAGCTCGATCAACTTGAAGCCAGATACGAAGAACTGGGCGCACAGCTCGGCGACCCTGCCCTGCTCAGCGACCAGAAGAAGTTCCAGGCCGTCGCCAAGCAGCACCGCGACCTGGAGCCGACGGTGGAGAAGTTCCGCCAGTTCCGCAAGCTCAAGGAGGGTATCAGCAGCGCTCGGGCGCTGCTGGATGATCCAGAGATGCGCGAGATGGCCGAGATGGAACTCGCCGAGCTCGAGCCCAAGCTGCCCACCGTCGAGGAAGAACTCAAGGTCCTGCTGCTGCCCAAGGATCCCAACGACGACAAGAACATCGTCATCGAAGTCCGCGCCGGCACCGGCGGCGACGAGGCCTCGCTGTTCGTGGCTGAGGTCTTCCGCATGTACCTGCGCTTCGCCGAACAGCATCGCTGGAAGGTGGAGGTGCTCTCCCAAACCGACTCCGATGTAGGCGGGCTGAAGGACATCACCGCCATCTTCGAAGGCGACAAGGTGTACTCGCAGATGAAGTACGAGAGCGGCGTGCACCGCGTGCAGCGCGTTCCGGCAACCGAGACGCAGGGCCGCGTCCACACCTCCGCCATCACAGTGGCCGTGCTGCCGGAAGCCGAAGAAGTCGACATCAAGATCGAGCAGAAGGATCTTCGCATCGACACGTTCTGCTCCTCGGGGCCGGGCGGACAGAGCGTGAACACCACCTACTCCGCGATCCGCATCACCCACCTGCCCACCAACACCGTGGTCAGCTGCCAGGACGAGAAGTCGCAGATCAAGAATCGCGAGAAGGCCATGCGCGTGCTGCGCTCGCGACTCTATGAGGTGGAGGCCGAGCGCGTGCACCAGCTGCAGGCGCAGGATCGCAAAGCGCAGATCGGCTCCGGCGACCGCAGCGAGAAGATCCGCACCTACAACTTCCCGCAGAACCGCCTCACCGATCACCGCATCGGGCTCACCAACCATCAGCTCGCGATGGTGATGGAAGGCCTGCTGCAGCCCACGGTGGACGCCCTCATCGCGCACGACACAGCAGAGCGCCTGAAGGCTACCGCCGAGGCTTGATCCTATCGGACGTTTGCCCGGTACGATCCTTCTTGCAGTCCTCAGGCAACCCCGGCAGGAAGCGTCGTGTAACCGCCGAAGAATCTTCGCGTTGTGGGCAGCAACTCGCTTGCCCTCATTTGTGTCCTAGACCGCATAGGCCATTTACGGCTCAAAGTGAGGTACCAACCATGAAGACCTTTTGGAACAAGTTTGCTCTGTTGGCTGCGATCCCGGCGGTAGCGCTGGGCGTAAGCGCGACGCAGGCCCATGCGGCTCCTGCGCCTGGCCAGATCTCCATCGGCGTGGGCGTCGGGCAGGAACGCCCGTGGGACGCTCCGCCGCAGGAGTTCGACGACATGAACCGCCGCGCCTTCCACGAAGGCATCGACTCCGCGCGCTTCGACTTCCAGAATCATCGTCCGCTGGACGTGGCCCGTTCGGGCAACTTCCGCCATCCGCCCGTGCCGCGTCCCTTCCGTGACCAATACCGCAACTCGTTCGCCCGCGGCTACCAGGCGGCACAGAACCGCATGATGTCGGACCATGATCACCCGGGCAACAACTGGGGTCACGATCATGACCACTGGCACTACTAGAACGTTGTTCGTGAGCTATCGCAGAAAGAGGCCCGCCATCATGGCGGGCCTTCTTGCTGTTCCGCAATCGTCGCCGGCTATCCCAGTTCTTCGGCGCGCTCGCCGCTGAGCCCCAGCCCGATGACGGGAGGTGGAGCGGCCTCGGCGCTCTCGCTGTCGGTGATCGTCTGCTGGATCACCTGCGCAACCTCTTCAATCGGAGTCTCCCGCGAAAGCTCGATCACCTCAGCCCAGTTCGCCACCTTCTCGAGGCCGATGTGGCGCGCGATCTGGCGCTCCATCCTCAGCACCGTGGTGATCTCCTTCTCACTGAGCAGCAGCAGCTGCAACACCAGGTGGTCGCGCTCGTCCGCGCGCCGCGCAAGGCGCGTCTGCCGGATCAGGATGAAGCTGGCCGCAAGCAACGACTCCATCGCCACGCAGGTCTGCAGTAGCGAAAACGGCCGCGGATCGAAGTGGCGCAGATCCGGCAGCAGATTCCACACAATCCACACCGTAAAGAGCGCGAGATGCAACACCACGAAGGGCAGGCTGCCGATGAAGCCCGCGATGGCGTCGCTGCGTCGTTCGGCCGGCGTGCGCCGGGCGAGGAACTCCTGCTCGTGCCGTGCGATGAGCTCGATGTGCTCCTGGACGTGCGGGTGAGGCATGGGTTCTCCGGCTTCTTCCTAGAGAGGTAGATGGCAGAAGTAAGGATCGAGGCTTCGCGTAGATTTCCTTTATCCTGTGCGCATGCGAAACAACTGGTTAGGTCTGGCGGCTGGCGCAGCTTCCTTTTCGTTGATGTGCCTCTCCTGCAGCGCGCAGGCGAAGCCTTCATTCACGCTGGAGCAGGCCCTCAGTGGGCCGTACTGCACGAACTTGACCGCTGCGCCCACCGGCGATCTCTTCGCCTGGGCCGAGCATCTCTCCGGCCGCAACAACCTGTATGTGGGCGGCCCCAAGTCTCCGGCCCGCGCCCTCACGCACAACACCGCGGACGACGCAATGGACATCCTCGAGGTCAGCTTCGCTCCCGACGCCAGCGCAATCGCCTACACCTTCGGCCCGGATGATGACGACCCGACACCCGATGGCAAGCCCGCCAACCCCGCGCACCTGCAGCGCAATGTCATGCCCGAGATTTTCGTTCAACCTCTCGCTATCGGAGCTTCCACGATCAAGATCGGCGAAGGCCATGGCCTGACCTTCACGCATGACGGCAAGAGTCTGCTCTTCGTTCGCGGCGGCCAGGTGTGGATGGTAGACCTCACCGCCAAGGATCCGTCAGCCAAGGACGCCGCCAAGCAGATCGTGTGGGATCACGGGAGTGCGAGCTCATTGACGCTCTCGCCCGATGGCAGGACGCTCGCCTTCGTCAGCCGCCGCCGTGAGAGCGGTCAACCCTCGCATGCGTTCATTGCGCTCTTCGACTTCGCCTCGCACACCATCCGCTATGCTTCGCCTTCGACCGGCGTGGACTCGGCCCCAAGCTTCTCTCCCGACGGCAAGACGCTGGCCTGGCTGCGCACTTCGTTCCAGCGCCCCGGCCGCCTCGACACCGGCCGCACCAGTCCGACGGTCTGGTCGATTGAGACCATGGAGCTGGCGAAATCCGACTACAACTCCGGCGCAAGCAAGACGATCTATAGCGCCACACCCAATCAGCCCGGCAGCGTGCTTCCGCACCTCGCCACAGGCTCCCCGAGACTCTTCTACGCAGCGAACGACCGCATCGCCTTCTTCAGCGAAGCCGATGGCTTCGTGCACCTCTACGCTGTGAACCCGGAGGCCGCGACGCCACAAGCCACGCTGCTCACTCCGGGCGATTACGAGGTCGAAGACGCGACGTTGACGCCCGACCACAAGGCGATCTTCTACGCCTCCAACGATGCACCCAAGGACCCGCTGGACGCCGACCGCCGCCACATCTGGTCGGTCACCTTCGGCGCCGCGCATCCGCAGCAGTACAGCTTCGGAGCCGGCATCGAGACGCGCCCCACCATCAGCGCCAACGGCTCGGTCGCCGCGCTCATCGCGGACGCCCGCGTGCCCATGCACCCCGCGCTGCTTGAATCCCACGGCGGGTCTACCGATCTCGACCCTGCGGCGATGCCCGCCGACTACCCGGCGAAGGAGTTCGTCACGCCCAGGCAGGCGCTCTTCCCGGCAGCGGATGGCTCCATGCTGCACGGCCAGCTCTTCCTTCCGCCGCACATGACCGAGGGCAAACACCCAACGCTGATCTTCGTGCATGGCGGCCCGCGCCGGCAGATGCTGCTGGGCTATCCGGCGATGGACTACTACTCCAACGCGTACGCGATGAACCAGTACCTGGCCTCCCGCGGGTTCATCGTGCTCAGCGTGAACTACCACTGCGGTGTGGGTTACGGGCTGGACTTCCGCCAGTGCATTCACGGCGGCCCAGCGGGCGGAGATGAGTTCGGCGACGTAATGGCCGCAGCGAATTACCTGCGCGCCCGCAAAGATGTCGACCCGAAGCGCCTCGGCATCTGGGGCGGAAGCTACGGCGGCTACCTGACGGCGATGGCGCTCGCCCGTGCCTCCAACGTCTTCGCCGCCGGCGTCGACTTCCACGGCGTGCACGACTGGAACCTCGAGGACAACGCCACCGACTGGCTCTCGGGCAGCTACGCAGACAGGGATAAGCAGGCCGCGCTCGGCCTCTCCGCCTCTCCGCTGGCCGACATCAGCCGCTGGCGCTCGCCCGTGCTCTTCATCCACGGCGACGACGACGGCAACGTAGCCTACGCGCAGACGCCGATCCTCGCCGACAAGCTCCGCACCCTCAACACCACCCTGCCCGCGAACGAGCAGATCGAGATCCACGAGCTGATCTTCCCCGACGAGATTCACGGCTTCCTGCTGCACTCCAGCTGGCTGGAAGCCTACCGTCGCGGGGCAGTGTTCTTCGAGGAGAAGTTCAAACCGTAGACGGGGCCTGGGGAATGGCCCTCGCTCCTGGTGACCTGTGCGCCTCGTTCCTCTACAGCTTTCCTGTAGAGGTGTGAGGTCATGAGGCATCAAGGGGCGAGGCGGGGAGGGGTAGGAGCGGCCGGAAACGGTAGAATAAAGGGGTCAACTTTTCTCTGAAGGAACCCCGATGTCCAGCCTCTCCGCACCTGCCGTTACGCTTGAAACCGCTGCCAGGGCCGCTGGCCTTGTCCTTACTCCGCTGGAGCCGGGCAAGGACTTCCACGGCGAGCCCACGGTGCGCGCGAGCCTGACCTCCGCCGCTGCTCCCGGCCGCTCTGTCACGCTGGAGCTCAGCCAGAGCTTCGACGCGTCGAACCCCAAGTTTGCCGCCGGCATCGCCGAGTTCTTCGCCGAGGCTGCCGTCCGCCTCGGCAACCCCCAACCCGACGCCGTCGTGACCGTACACGGCCTGCCCTTGAGCTTTGCGAACTTCGCCTGGCCGTTCCATGGCTCGTCCTCGGGTGCGGATACCTTCATCGTCCACGGCGATGTGAAGCTGGAGGATGGTCTGGGCTCGCCGTTGCACGCCAAGGTCTCGGCCTCGCTGACCCGCACCTTTGCCGAGGTCCTGCCCGCACTCGAGCAGCCCTTCGCCGAAAGCTTCATCTACAACGCCGTTCGCAAGGTGCTGGACCAGGGCCAGCTGGAGATGGTGAAGAGCGGTAACCGTCAGCCGGTGCCCGTGACCACGCGCTACTACTCCACCAAGCAGAAGAAGTTCATCTTCAACGACGCATCGCCGGAGCACCGCGGCCGCTTTCTCGAAACCAAGGTCTATTGGCTGAGCTACGTGCTCACCGGTGGCACGCCCACGCCCATCTGGATCGCCGACCCACGCGACGCGCAGTACCTGAACACCACCGCCGCCGACCTTCGCAAGATCGCGCTGGGGCTGCAGGCCGAAGGCAAGCTGACACTGTCGCAGGGTGGCGACTGGGCGACCGCAACGCAGGCCACCATCGACCGCGGCGAGTACTTCCGCGGCCTGCTCGAGGAAGCTCTGAGCTTCACGCGCCCCACCTTCAACGAAGACATGCGCGCCGGCAACACGAACATGTAAGCGCTGCCATTCAGGACATCCACGAAACGCCCCGTGGCCTCGCTCGGGGCGTTCGCATTTCTCGGCCGGAGCGAGCGTAAACCATCTATCTTTCTACCCGGTACCGTGTAGGCTCTACCCCTTTGCTATGAATACTTTACACGCAGACACTGGGCTTTGCGCGCACGCTCGCTCAAGGTCCACCCCTAACCTATTTGCTTTGAGCATTTACGTAAAAGGGGGGAGGGGGGACCCGCTATCGCGAGTTCTCAAGTTTGAGGAAAGCCTCCCACGCAGCATCCTCAATCGCGCAGCCCTCGCGCAGACTCTGTTCGCGGACAGCGAGCGTTCCTTCGCCCGGATAGCGAGCAGGCTTGCCCTCGGCAATCGGCGTGGCTTCGTGAACCTTGTCGATCGCGCCCTGAATCGTCTCCCGCGCGCCCGCCTCGTCGGCCTTCATCGCGAGGAAGATCTGCGACTGGCCGACTTCCTGCAGTGGGTCCTTGCCGAACTGCCAGGTAGCCCTTCCGCCGGAGAGCATTGCACCCATCGTGTCCAGCAGGAACGCGAGCCCCGAGCCCTTCCAGAAGCCGATGGGCAACGCCCGCTGCGTCTGCTCGATGGCTCCGGCATCGGTGGTCAGCCCGCCATGCTCGTCGTAGCCACCGGGAACCGGCAGCGGTGCCCCGCGCTGGCGGTAGGAACTCAGGCTGCCATAGGAGAACTGGCTCATCGCAATGTCCAGCACGATGGGAGTTTGCTGCCCCCGCTCGTCCACATGAGGCACCGCCAGAATGAGGGGGTTGTTGCCCAGCGCAGGCGTCGTCGCTCCCCAGGGCGGCAGGTTGGGCAGCGTGTTCGACCAGCACATCGCAGCGAAGCCCCGCTCGGCAGCCTGCCAGCCGAAGGCCCCGCCGCGCATCCAGTGGGTGGTATCGCCCAGGGCAACCATGCCCACGCCGAACTCTTCCGCGAGCTCCAGCGCCCGGGACATGGCGGCGTATCCGGCGACGTTGCCGACGCCGCGGTGCCCGGCCCAGCGCTCCAGTGCGCCCATCGAGGCCACGCACTCGGGCTCGGCGGTGGCGGAAATATAGCCGAGGCGAATGCCTTCGGCAAGCCGCGGCAGGCGGGCGACGCCATGGGTGCGGACGCCGTCGCGATCGGTCTCGGCGATCAAGCGGGCGGAGAGCGCCGCGCGGTCCGGAGTCAGCCCCAGGCCCAACAGCACGCTCTCGATCCGCTGGCGAAGTTCGTCAAAAGGGAGGCAAATCATGCACCCATTAGACCAGCGTCCGGAGCAGGTTCGTCGGCGGTCGCGCAGACGCGCAGCGTTCCTCGTGGCAAGGCCAGGGCTTCCCTAAAGATGACAACGATGTCACCCCGGTTCAAGCCGGAACCGTCCAAAGCCACTCGCCCGAAGGCCGAGCCGTCGTACACTCAACGTGTTGCACCATGGAGCGTTTGGAACTGAGGATCGCCGCCCTTTTGTCGTCGCTACTGCTGTTGGCCGGTGCCTGCACCGCAGCCGCGGAGGCGCATCCCGCACCCGGCGAGCCGGTGAAAGCGGTGATGCTTTCAGATATCCACTTCGATCCCTTCCATGACCCCGCCAAGTTCGCGCAGCTGGAGTCGACCACCGTCGACCGTTGGGCGACGATCCTCAGCGAGCCGGATTCCCGCACCCAGGCGGCGGACTTCGCCGGGCTGCAGAAGACCTGTCACGCCAAGGGCATCGATACACCCTGGCCTCTACTGAAGGCGAGCCTCGCGCAGGCCACCACGACAGAACCTGCCCCGCTCTTCCTCACCGTCTCCGGAGACCTGCTGGTGCACGACTTCGACTGCCGCTATCGCGCGCTGGTCAAGGACTACACGGCCGAGGAGTACTCGCGCTTCGCCGCGCGCACGGTCACCTTCGTAGCGCTGGAGCTGAAGCTCGCCTACCCCAAGGTGCCCGTGTACATCGCGCTGGGCAACAACGACTCCGGCTGCGACGACTACAAGGAGACGCCCAACAGCATGTTCCTCGTGACCTCGGCCTGGGTGGCTGCGGCGGCCGCGGGACAGGGCGTCAACGATTCCATCGCCATGGAGGCGCAGCACCTCGGCGACTGGAGCGTGGTGCTGCCCAAGCCGCTGAACCACACCCGACTGCTGGTGATGCAGGACCTCTTCGAGTCGAAGAAGTACGAACCCTGCCCCGGAGCTTCACCCGCTCTGAAGTCCGGCGCCGCCGCCAAGCTGCAGGTGATGTGGCTCAAGCAGCAGCTGGAGGACGCCCGCGCGCACCACCAGAACGTGTGGGTGATGGGCCACATCCCTCCCGGCGTCGATCCCTACCAGACCATCAAGAACGGGGCCAATGGATGTTCTGTGAAAAGCGCGCAGCCGGCGCTGTTCCTGGACTCTGAGTCGATGCTCGATACCATCACGGCCTATCCGGATATCGTGAAGCTGGCTCTCTTCGCGCACACCCACATGGACGAGATGCGGCTGCTGAGCGGACTGGGCAATGCCGGGTCCATCGCCATGAAGTTGGTGCCGTCCATCTCGCCCGTGAACGGCAATGATCCCGCGTTCACTGTCGCCGAGATTGATCCGGCCACCGCCGAGCTGAAGGATTACACCGTGTACTCGGCCTCCAACCAGAGCGCTTCGCTGTGGCACAAGGCGCCGGCATGGAGCACGGAGTACACCTACTCGACGACCTACCGCCAGCCGGATTACTCGGCGGCCTCTGTAAAGGCGTTGATGGGCGACTTCCTCGCAGACCGCTCCGGCAGCTCGGACCTGAGCAAGGCGTATCAGCAGCACTATTTCGTGGGCGATGTCGGCGTCAGCGCGAACCTGAAGGCCGCTGCGATGCAGATGCTGTGGCCGACGTATGCGTGCGCGATGGCGAACCCGCGCTCCGCGGACTTCTCTGCTTGCGTGTGCAAGAGCCCGGCCAAGTAGCGCTCCGGGCCTGCACAGGCCGGCCAGTCGAAACCCCAAGCTGCTAGCATCGTCTGCACAATCATGGACGATCAGACGCAGGCCGCAACACTATCACATACTCCAGGAGCCCGGCTGCGCGCCGCGGTGGCAGCAGAACGTCCGCTGCAGGTCGTCGGCGCGACGACCGCATACCACGCGCTAATGGCCGAACGCACGGGCTATGAGGCGCTGTATCTCTCCGGAGGCGGCGTGGCCGCGGGCTCGCTGGGTCTGCCCGATCTCGGCATCTCCACCATCGACGATGTCCTGGTCGACGCACGGCGCATCACGGCTGTCTCCAGCTTGCCTTTGCTCGTCGATATCGACACGGGCTTCGGCGGAGCCTTCAACATCGCCCGCAGCATTCGCTCGCTGATCCAGGCCGGCGCCGCGGGCTGCCACATCGAAGACCAGGTGGCGCAGAAGCGCTGCGGCCATCGGCCCAACAAGCAGATCGTCTCGACGGAAGAGATGGTCGACCGCATCAAGGCCGCGGTGGACGCGCGTGCTGGATCGGGCGATCCGCACTTCGTCATCATGGCCCGCACCGATGCCCTGGCCAGCGAAGGCCTGAACGCCGCGCTGGATCGCGCTGCAGCCTGTGTCGAGGCGGGCGCGGACATGGTCTTCCCCGAGGCTGTCGCGAAGCTTGAGGACTACACCGCCTTCGTGCGCCGCGTGAAGGTGCCGGTGCTGGCGAACATCACGGAGTTCGGCGCCACGCCAATGTTCACCACGGAAGAACTCCGCCGCGCCGAAGTCTCGCTGGTGCTGTATCCACTCTCGGCCTTCCGTGCTGCCAATGCAGCGGCCCTCAACGTCTATCAGTACATCCGGACCGACGGCTCCCAGAAGAACGTGCTGCGCACCATGCAGACACGCTCGCAGCTCTACGATTTTCTGGGCTACCACGCCTTCGAGAACAAGCTGGATGAGCTCTTTGCGAAGGAGGGGGACGAAGAATGACGCTCCGCACCGTTGAGATGACGGCCTTGCTCCTCGCCATGTGCGGGGCAACCATCTTGCCTGCGCAGACGGCAAGTTCCCCGTCACTGAAGCCCGCGCAATCGACGGAACAGAAGGACGATTCGGAGGTGCGGCCGCCCGTCTCAGCCGATGACATCCGCATCGTAGAACGCGCGAAGCAGATCCTTAGCTCGCCTGCCGTGTGGAACCGAGCCGACAACCGCAAGTGTCCTGCCGAGGCGAAGACCTACAGCTTGTACTGTGCGCTGGAGGTGGCATCGAACGAGATCTCCGGCACGTTCGCGCATCGGGAAGCCGCGATGCAGGAGGTGCGCTTCGTTGTCGATGCCATCGCCGCAAACCGCAACTACGAGCACCGGCTGATGAACTACAACAACGACCCCACGACCACATTCGCCGACATTCAACATGTCTTGGACGTGGCCGAAGCGAACATCCGCAAGCGGCTTGCCGAGCAGCAGGCCGCACCGCAAGCGCGCTAGCGTGCAACCCATTTTCTCCCGGAAGGCACATGTGATGAGCGAAGCTGTTACCCCAGCTGCAACCCCAGTCCCGTTCAAGCCCAAGAAGTCCGTGGCTCTCTCCGGTGTGGTCGCCGGCAATACGGCGCTGAGCACCGTCGGCCGCAATGGCAACGACCTGCACTATCGCGGCTATGACATCTACGACCTCGCCGCGAAGGCCGAGTTCGAGGAGGTTGCGTTCCTCCTGCTGTACGGTGCGCTGCCCACGAGTGATCAGCTCGGTGCCTACAAGGCGCGCCTGAAGACGCTGCGCGGCCTGCCTGCAGGCGTCAAGATCGCGCTCGAGCAATGTCCGAAGAACTCGCATCCCATGGATGTGCTGCGCGTCGGCGTCAGCGTGCTCGCGACGCTGGAGCCGGAGCATCATCTTGAGAACCTGACCCATGCTCCCGGCACTGGAGCGGCGGTGGCCGATCGCATCATGGCCTCCATGGGTTCGATGCTGCTGTACTGGTATCACTTCGCGAACTCGGGCAAGCGCATCGAGGTTGAGACCGACGACGACTCCATCGCGTCACACTTCCTCACGCTGCTGCACGGCTCCAAGCAGAGCCCCGAGTGGATCCAAGCGATGCAGGTCTCGCTGATCCTCTATGCCGAGCACGAGTTCAACGCCAGCACCTTCACCGCCCGCGTCATCGCAGGCACAGGCAGCGATATGTACTCGTCGATCGCCGGAGCCATCGGCGCGCTGAAGGGCGCGAAGCATGGCGGAGCGAACGAGGTCGCGCTGGAGATCCAGCAACGCTACGCGTCGCCTGATGAGGCTGAGGCTGACATCCGCGAGCGAGTCGCCCGCAAGGAAGTCATCATCGGCTTCGGCCACCCGGTGTACACCATCACCGACCCGCGCAACGTGGTGATCAAGAAGATCGCGCATGACCTCTCGGCCACTGCCGGCGATATGACGATGTACAACGTTGCTGAGCGGCTGGAGAGCGTGATGTGGGACGCGAAGAAGATGTTCCCCAACCTCGACTGGTTCTCCGCCGTGGCGTACCACGTGATGGGTATTCCCACGTCGATGTTCACGCCGATCTTCGCCATTGCCAGGACCAGCGGCTGGGGAGCTCACGTGATCGAGCAGCGCGAGGATGGCAAGATCATCCGGCCCACGGCAAACTACACCGGGCCGGAGGATACAGAGTGGGTGGAGATCCAGGAGCGGTAGAGGCAGCAATCTTGTTCGATGAATGCCTCGCTCGCTTGCAAGCTCAGGCTAGAAGCTAGAAGCTAACAGCTAAGAGCTTCCCTATGTCCGCACCCATCAGCAACGAGCGCCCTCCTTTCGATCAGCCGATCGTCGACATCGTCGACTACGTGCTGGGTTACAACGTCACGAGCGAGCTGGCTTACGAGACAGCGCGCTACTGCCTGATGGACACGCTGGGGTGTGGGCTGGAGGCGTTGGGCTATCCGGCTTGCACCAAGCTGCTGGGGCCGGTGGTTCCGGGGCTCACGATGACGAACGGCGCGCGTGTGCCGGGCACGGCGTATGAGCTCGATCCGGTGCAGGCGGCATTCAACATCGGCGCGATCATTCGCTGGCTGGACTTCAACGACACGTGGCTGGCGGCGGAGTGGGGACACCCGAGCGACAACTTGGGGGCGATCCTTGCGGTAAGTGACTGGCTTACGCGGAACGGTACGCCTCTGACGATGCGCGATGTGCTGACTGCGATGATCCAGGCGCATGAGATCCAGGGCTGCCTGGCGCTGGAGAACAGCTTCAACAAAGTCGGGCTGGATCACGTGATTCTGGTGAAGGTGGCCAGCACGGCGGTGGCGGCCAAGCTGCTCGGCTTGACGCGCGAGCAGACGCTGAAAGCGGTGTCGCTGGCGTTCGTGGATGGACAGTCGCTGCGGACCTATCGGCATGCTCCGAACACGGGGTCGCGCAAGAGCTGGGCTGCGGGCGATGCTACGTCGCGTGGGGTGCGGCTGGCGTTGATCGCGAAGACCGGAGAGATGGGTTACCCGAGTGTGTTGAGCGCGAAGACATGGGGCTTCTACGACGTGAGCTTCAAGGGGCAGCCGTTCAAGTTCCAGCGGGCTTATGGAAGCTATGTGATGGAGAACGTGCTGTTCAAGATCAGCTTCCCGGCGGAGTTCCACTCGCAGACGGCGGTGGAAGCGGCGATGACGCTGCATAGGCAGCTGGCGGCGATGGGCAAGACGGCTGCGGACATCGCCAAGGTGACGATTCGCACGCATGAAGCGGCGATCCGCATCATCGACAAGCAAGGCCCGCTGAATAATCCGGCGGACCGCGACCACTGCATTCAGTACATGGTGGCGGTGCCGCTGATCTTCGGGCGGCTGACTGCCGAGGACTATGAGGACAAGGTTGCGCTCGACCCGTTGTGGGGCAAGCGGATCGACGAGGTGCGTTCGCGGATTGTGTGCGTGGAAGACGCGCAGTTCACGCAGGACTATCACGATCCCACGAAGCGCTCGATTGCGAATGCTCTTACGGTGGAGCTGAACGATGGAACCTTGCTGCCTGAGGTTGTGGTCGAGTATCCGATTGGACATCGGCTGCGGCGCACCGATGGGATTCCGCTGCTGATTGAGAAGTTCCAGCGCAACTTGTCCCGTAAATTCGGCGCGCAAGAACAAGACGCGATCATGGCTGCCTGCAACGAGCAGGCGAAGCTCGAGGCGATGCGAGTGGATGACTTTGTTTCGATGTTCGTGGTGAAGGAGTAAGACCGTGGCAGAAACACCGGATTATGCGGCGATGCTGGCTGTGGCGATTGAGGAAGCGCGGATGGGGCTAGCGGAGGGCGGCATCCCTATTGGGGCGGCGATCTTCCGGCGCGATGGCACGCTGTTGGGGCGTGGGCGCAATCGGCGTGTGCAGCAGGGCGATCCGAGCGTGCATGGCGAGACTGACGCGTTTCGGAACGCGGGGCGGCAGAAGAGCTATCGCCACCTGATCATGGTGACCACCCTGGCCCCGTGTTTCTACTGCTCGGGGCTGGTGCGGCAGTTTGGGTTTCGCACGGTGGTCGTGGGCGAGAGCGAGACCTTTCAGGGCGGCATCGAAGAGCTGCGGGCGCTGGGGATCGAGGTCGTCGACATGAAAAGCCGTGAGTGCATCGAGCTGCTGGGCGGGTTCATCGCGGCGCACCCTGAGGTTTGGAACGAGGATATTGGGGTGGATGAAAGCTAGCTGCTCGCTTATAGCTTCTGGCTGCTAGCCTTTCGGTATCGGCTCCCGGGGGGTACCCCCCTCCCCCCCTTTTGCGCAAAGTCTTCGATCGGGAGACTTTAGGGGTGGACCTTGGTTTTGCGGCTCTTTGCTGAGCTGTTTCGTCACGGGGTCCCTCAGCGGCTGAAGCCGGGGTTTCGGCGGCGCGTTGATGTCACGGCTGAAGTCCTTCGATGACGCTCAGGACGACCTGCCGTTCGTGGCGGGGCCACGGGGGCGCGGTGGAGACGGTTCCTGGCAGGGGATTTATGGCGGCCATTCGTGCGTAGGAATGAAGCTCCGGCACCCGGACATTGGGGCCGCTCCTTCCATTGTAGGGAGTGGAGCGAGTAGAAGCGCCAAGTCGGTGGGGTGCGTTTCGCCTGTATTGGCGCTGGGTTTCGCGGATGCGCGAGACTCCGGGAGCTTGACAGCGCTAGTGTGCAGACTGGGAGGAATCGTCGCACCAGATCTTTAGCGAGAGGTTTTGCCTTCGCTGCAAACAACAGGTCCTTCGCTCTGCTCAGGATGACAAATTCTCTGTAGTGAGTTGAAAGTCAGGACGCTAGGCTCGCGTGAGGAGCTCCAACAAAGCGCGCTCGTGGGGCCACTTTGCGATGAGCTCTGCGCGGGGAGCGTCGGCGTAGTCTTCGAACTCGAAGCCGGGGGAGACGGTGCAGCCCAGCAGGGCCCAGCTGTTGGGTTCTTCGGGGTGGAGCAGGTGGGAGCCTTGCCATACGCCTCGCGGGACCACGGCTTGCAGCAGCTCGCCTGCGGCGATGTCCTTGCCGAGGATGATGCGCTTGCTCGTGCCGTCGGGGAAGCATTGCAGCATCTCCACTGCGTCGCCGAGATAGTGGTGGAAGATCTCGTCGCTCTTCAATACGTGCATCTCGGAGAAGGTGTGGGGCTCGAGGAGGTAATAGATGGCGGTGGAGGTGCGGCGCGGGCCGGTGTAACGGCCGTCGCTGAAGCTTTCGGGCGCGATGAGTTCTTCGCTCTCCCAGGTACGGATGTACCAGCCGCCTTCGCGGGGATGGGGCTGGAGGTGGAGGAGTTTTTTGACGTCGTCGGCGGTGAGAGAGGGCATGGAGAGATGGTAGCGGGTGGGTTCAGGGGCGCAGGGTCGAACACGAACGTGGGTGGGGCGGTCGCGCTATACGCGCGATGCCCACATCTCTTCGAGATATGGGGCACCCGGGCGTAGTGGTCGGGCTAGAGGTGGGAGGGCGGTAAAAGGGTTTGGCGGGGATTCGCGATATGCTGGCTGAACAGCCCTCCAAATCTGCCACGAAAAGAGACGAGCAGCCCATGCGCGAGCGCCTCGAACGCCACTTCGGTTTTGCCGAGCACCAGACGAACTGGCGCACGGAGACGCTGGCTGGGGTGACGACGTTCATCACGATGGCGTACATCATCTTCGTGAACCCGTCGATTCTGTCGCAGACGGGGATGCCGCTGGCTTCGGTGACGGTGGCGACTTGCTTGTGCGCGGCGATTGGGAGCTTCCTGATGGGGGCGCTGGCGAATTATCCTCTCGCGCTTGCGCCCGGGATGGGGCTGAACGCGTACTTCACCTACACGGTGGTGAAGGGCATGGGCGTGCCGTGGCAGACGGCGCTGGGCGCGGTGTTTCTCTCGGGCGTGATCTTCCTGCTGCTGACGTTCGGCGGCATACGGCAAAAGCTGGTGGCGGCGATTCCGTACCAGCTGCATGCTGCCGTTGCAGGCGGCATCGGCCTCTTCATCGCGTTCATCGGGCTGGTCAATGCGCACATCATCGTGCGTAGCGCTGCGACGACGGTGACGCTGGGTGACCTGCACCAGCACGATGCGCAGCTGGCGATCTTCGGGATTGTGCTGATTGCGATTCTGCAGGCGTATCGCGTGAAGGCGTCGATGCTGATTGGCGTGCTGGGCACGCTGCTGGTGGGCATCCTCTTTCACCAGGTGCACTGGCAGCCTTCGACGATGGACCCGATGGCGATTCGGGCGACGGCGTTTCAGCTCGACATCCGCGGCGCGCTGAAGATGAATGCGCTGGAGATCATCTTCGTGTTCCTGTTCGTGGATTTGTTCGACAATATCGGCACGCTGGTGGCGGTGACGGAGCGGGCGGGCTTGATCGCGGAGGATCATACAATTCCCCGGCTGGACAAGATCTTCTTCGCGGACGCGACGGCGACGGTGGTGGGATCGCTGGCGGGGACGTCGACGGTGACGAGTTATATCGAGAGCTCGGCGGGTGTGGCTGCGGGCGGGCGCACGGGTGTGGCGGCGATTGTGACGGGGCTGCTGTTCCTGCTGTCGATCTTCGTGGCGCCGCTGGTGGGACCGATTCCGGACTTTGCGACGGCTCCGGCGCTGGTGCTGGTGGGCGCGCTGATGGTGGCGGGGTCGGCGCGGATCGACTGGGACGAGCCGCGGGTGGCGATTCCGGCGTTTCTGACGCTGATCACGATTCCGCTGACGTACTCGATTGCGACGGGGCTGAGCTTTGGGCTGATCAGCTTTGCGGTGCTGGAGATTGCCACGGGACGGGCTCGGCGGCAGCACTGGATGCTGTATCTGCTGGCGTTGCTGTTCCTGGGGCGGTTTGTGTGGATGCATGCGGGGTAACGGGGCGGGTTGTGCGTTCTACGTTGTGCGTGTTCCGAGACTCCACGGTTGGCGTAGCCGTCTGTGGGGATGTACGCCGGGCACGATTACCGTGACAGCACGGTCAAAGTCGGTCGCGGATCTCGCAAGTGGCATCTCAGCCTAGGTACAATTCGCATCGGAGGAACACATTATGGACCGCACAGCATCCGCCATCTGGCATGGTGGCCTGAAGGATGGCAATGGCACGATCAGCACGCAGAGCGGCGTGCTGAAGGACGCCCAGTACAGCTTTACCACGCGCTTCGAGAACGGCATCGGGACCAACCCCGAGGAGCTGATCGCGGCGGCGCACGCGGGCTGCTTCAGCATGGCGCTTTCCGGCCAGCTGACCAGCGTGGAGCACGTGCCGCAGAGCATTGAGACGTCTGCGACCGTGACGATGGAGAAGACTGACGACGGTCCGACGGTGACGAAGATTCACCTGCAGACCCGCGTCCGCGTGCCGAACCTCGACGCGGAGAAGTTTGCGGAGCTGGCGAAGAAGGCGAAGGAAGGCTGCCCAATCTCGCGCCTGCTGAAGGCTGCAGAGATCACGCTGGACGCGCAGCTGGTGTAATTTTTTGAGCTCAACCGAGCGCTGATGGAAGACGAGCCTCCGGAGAGATCCGGGGGCTTTTGTTTTTTCTGACGGGGACGCCTAACTACCTCGTGCTCCGGATTGTCTAAGTGGGCGAATGGACAGCGTGGAGCTGGAAGCGATCCGTCGAGTACGGGACGGGGACCGGGATGCGTTTCGCATCCTGATGGACCGTCATCTGGCCGCGGTGCTGCGCGTGACGGAGAGGATTACGGGCAATGCGGTGGACGCGGAGGAGGCTACGCAGGAGGCATTTCTTGCGGCGTATCACCGGATCTCGAAGTTCCGCGAGGAGGCCTCCTTCGGAACGTGGGTATACCGCATTGCGGTGAACCGCGCGCTGAACCTGGTGGAGCGCAGGGGGCGCGAGGTGACGTGGTCGGCGAAGGCGGTGGAGCCGACGGACGAGACGGCCTATCCGGCCTCGGCTCTGCCCACGCCGGAGGCGGAGTTGCTGCGCGGCGAGGCGATCGCGCGGCGCGAACGGGCCATGCAATGCCTTACCCCGATGGAGCGCACGGCGCTGGTGCTGCGGCACCTGGAGGACCAGTCGATGCGCGAGGTTGCGGAGGCGCTGAACATTTCTGTCAATGCGGCAAAGCAGGCGGTCTTCCGGGCCGTTGCGAAGATGCGCCGCGAACTGAGCCCACCGGCGATGAAGACCCAGCCGACGAACCGCAACTACCTTGAGGAGGCACGATGAGTTCCTTCAACGAAAACGAGCTCATCGCGTTCCATCTGCATGAGCTTTCTCCGCAGCGGGCACGCGAGCTGTATGCCGCGCTGGAGAATGATCCGCAGCTGGCGGCGGAGTCGGCAGCGATTGCGGCTACGCTCGGCGAGCTGCGTGCCGGGAGCGAAGCGCCGGCGATGACGGCGGCGGGCTTGGCGGCGATCTCCGACCATCACTGGCAGAGGCTGCGGCCGGCGCTGGTGGAGGCGCGGGGCTCGGCGTTCGGGTGGTGGAAGCCGTTCACGCTGGGGACGCTTTGCGGGCTGGTGCTGCCGAGTTTGTTCTTCCTGTTTCATGCGGCGACTCCGGCGGTGCTGCCGCCTCCATCGCCTCCGGGTGTTGCGGCGGGTGGTGGAGCTGCTGCTCCTGCGCCTCAGGCCGTGCCGGTGATGGGAGAGCATGGCGGGCGTGGGACTGGCGGTGCCGCGGGGGGCCCGGTGAGGTGGCGTGTCGCTACGTGCGCGGTGACGCCGCTGCAGACAGAGGTTGCGGAGAATTCGGAGCAGAAGCCGCGGGTTGCGAATGAGCCGGGAGAGACGCTGATGCCGCCGCAGGTTGCGAGCTTCGATTGGAGGGAGGCTCCGTTGCTGCCGGGCAGTGGGGCCGGTGGGAGGGTGATGGCTTCTTCCGAGTTGAAGAACGATGCTGAGCCGCCGGTGGCTTTGCCGGTTGCGGTGAAGCAGCCTTCGCACCATCATCCGTTCTCGGTGACGGCGGCGGCGCTGGGGAATCTCACGGTGGGGCGGAGCACGGTGAATGTGACGGACTTCGTGGGGGTCTCAACGGGGATAGCGCAGACGGTGAGCGAAAGCTCAGCGCCGGGAGCGCTGGTGAGCGTGGAGACGCCGGTCTTCCGCATGATCAGCCTGCGGTTGGATGGAGCGATGCACACCAGCCGGTACACGTACACCGCGGGGAACTTCACCTCGAGCACATCATCGAGCTCGTTCTTCCAGACGGGCAGCATTCAGGAACGGCAGGTGGAGTTCACGCCGTCGGCCGTGCTGACGGTGCCGACGAGTGGAAGGATCTCGCCGTATGTCCAGCTGGGTGGAGGCATGCTGGTGTTTGCGCCGCACGACAACCCGAACATGGCCATCCATCGCGCGTATCGCTCGACGGGACTTGTGGGCGGCGGTGCAAAGATCCACCTGACCGATCACCTGGATCTGACCGCGGGGTATCGCGGCGTGATCTATCGGACGCCGGAGATCTCGTATGGCTACATCAAGCAGGCTTCGATCAACGAGTCGTTCCCGGTTCTGGTGCGGCGCACGTTGTCGAGCCAGCCGTTTCTCGGGTTGACCTACACCTTCGGCAAGGGGAGGACCAACTGACACGCTTCCTTCGACCTGTCTTGATCCTGCGTGATGCCCTGGCCGCCTTCGACGGAACATAAGAACACGGGTTCGCTGCGCGCGCTTCTTTCCACCGTTGGCTACTCACCACGAACGGCTTCTGGCTTCTGAAGCCTGCGCGGAGGTGTGCGCCGAAAACCTCGTTCTTGGCCAGAACGCTCATCCCCAAACGCTGGAGGTTTGTATGTTGTCTGCATCGTATTGCCATTCGTTGAAACGCCTTGCGGTGGCGGTGTTTTCGTTCCTCGCGATGGTGGCGGGCGCGCAGTCTCGTTCTACTGTGGTTGTGAGTCTGCCTGAGGCTTCGGGCGCAGTGTCGGAAAGCTCTTCGAGCTCCAGCGGCGATGCGTTGCCGGAGACGCCGGCGGCTGCACCCCGGACGGCAACAGCGAAGCACCACATAGAGACGACGATCTCGCTGGGTGCGTTTGCGAGCCTTACGCCGACGCGCCTGCAGAACGAATCCCAAGGCTTCATCGCCACGGAGAGTTCCAACCCTTCGGCGGGAGTGCTGGGCACGTTTCGGCAGAGCTTTACGCCGTGGTTGGGCTACTCAGTGAACATGGGTTTCACGCGCACCACGCTGCACTACACCAACGGAGCGAGCTACGGCAGCGCGGGTACGGGCGCCAACTACTACACGCCTGCCGACCAGTATGAGCTGAGCCTTTCGTACTTCGCGCAGAAGCACATTACGCCGCGGCTTACGGGATTCTTCGATCTCGGTGCGGGCATGCAGACGTTCCTGCCGGAGAACCGCGGCGCAAAGCCTCTTGGGACGCCGCTGTATGAGACGCCGCCGGTTACGTTCCGGCCGCTCGGAGTGGGTGGGTTCGGGGTCGACTATCACTTCAGTCCGGCGCTGGCGCTGCGGGCGGAGTATCGCGGGCTGCTCTCGAAGTATCCGGACTTCGCGGGCACGGGTCCGCGGCTGATCAGTGTGTCCAGCCAGCCGACGGTGAGTGTGACGTATACGTTTGGGGGGAAGAAGAAGGAGAAGTCGGCGGAGAAGAAGCCGACGTTTTATTGAGGTGGGCAGAGGGACGGCGCGGCAGGGGGTACTCTGCTCTCTATCTTCGGCGAGCAGAGGATAGCGCCGCTACGAGCGAATACAGGGGTTCCTCGGCTGCGCCTCGGAATGACAACCTGTTGCGCTAAGCCTCAAGCGAAGCTCAGTGGGCGTGGGCGTGATCGTGGGTATGGCCGCCGGGGCCGTGGTGGTGGTGGGAGTGGCCGTCGATGACCATGGGCTCGGGTGGGGAACAGCAGCCGTCGACGGTGGGGCAGTCGGTGACCTCGAGCTGAATGGTGGTGTGGTGGATGCCGAAGTGGTCGCGGACCTCGTGGTTGATGCGGGCGAGGACGGCTTCGCACTCGGCGAGGGTCATCTCGGTGACCTGCACGTGGCAGGCGAGCGCGTGGCTCTGGGAGGTGAGGCTCCAGACGTGGAGGTCGTGCACGTTGACCACTCCTGGGGTGCTCTTCATCGCGGAGCGAATCTCGTCGAGGTCGACGCCGCGGGGCGTGCCTTCGAGGAGGATGTGCAGGGTCTCACGGACGATGCCGTAGCTGCTCCAGAGAATGAGGCCGGAGATGATGAGCGAGAGGACGGGGTCGATCCACGACATGCCGGTGAGCTGGATGACGAAGCCGCCGACGATGACCGCGGCGGTGGAGATGGTGTCGCCCAGCATGTGGACGAAGACGCTGCGGATGTTGACGTCTCCGGAGAACTTCCAGAGCAGCGTGGCGATGAGGCCGTTCATGAGGACGCCGGCGGCGGCAACGTACATCATCAGGTGGGGCTCGACCGCGACGGGATGGAGGAAGCGGCCGATGGCCTCGATGGCGATCCAGGCGGCCAGCACCATGAGGCTGAGCGCGTTGACGAAGCCTGCGAGCACACCGGCGCGCTGGTAGCCGAAGGTGCGCTTGTCGGAAGGCTTGCGGCCCTGGAGCCAGACGGCGAAGAAGCTGAGCGCGAGGGCGGCGAAGTCGGAGAGATTGTGGCCGGCCTCGGACAGAAGTGCCAGGGAATGGGCGCGGAGGCCGAAGATGAAGGTCGCGGCGATGTACAGTGCTGTAAGAGCCAGCGAGATCTTGAGGATGCGTTGCACCGCGCCGCGAGTGGTCGATAGGGCCATCAATATCAGTGTACGCCGGGCCTTGGGCCCGAAGCATTCCTCCCAGGAATGGCGATTCCGACCAGAGCCAGGAAACCGTAGAGGGGGATGGGGCAAGTGCGCTCCGCCCTGCGCTCGTCGGCATCCAACCTGCAAAGAGCCTTAGGGCGGAAAGAACGACTACGTGAGGATCAGGGAAGTCTCAGACCATGCCTTCCAGTTAACGCGCCTGGGTCTGGTGAATTGTTATTTGCTGCGGGAGGCGGATGGGTACACGCTGATCGATGCTGGTTTGCCGGGGTCGGCGGAGGCCATTCTCGTTGCGGCGAGGCAGCTCGGCGTTGCGATGGAGATCCAGAGGATCCTGCTGACGCACGCCCACATGGACCACATCGGTTCGCTGGACCAGTTGACCCACCTGCTGGGGAACGCGAAGGTGGCGATCGGCACGCGCGAGGCGCGGCTGCTGCCGAAGAAGCCGGCCCAGGATCGCTCCCGCGATGCGGGTGAGGCTCCAGGGAAGCTGAAGGGAATGTATCCGGGCGCGACGTCGAAGCCGACCCACCTGGTCACCGATGGAGAGCTGTACGGTTCGCTGCGCTGCATTGCGACGCCGGGGCATACGCCGGGGCACTTCAGCTTTCTCGACGAGCGCGATGGCACGCTGTATTGCGGTGACGTGATGACGACGGTGGGAGGACACACGAGCCTCGCGGGCTGGGCGCCGTGGTACTTTCCGCTGCCCAATTTCGCGACGTGGGATCGGGAGACGAACCTGGTCAGCGCGCGGAAGCTCTTCGAGATGGCGAGCCTGACCTCGATGGAACAGATTGCGCCCGGGCACGGTCCAGTGTGCGCGCTGAACCCGAAGGTGCTGGCGGTGGCGATTGTCGAAGCGGAGCGGACCGGGAAGCTAAGGGCGGCGTAGCTAACGTAGCTAACGGGGCTTTGCGGCCAGCTCGTCGTGCGAGAAGTCGCGGCTGAGGCCGAGCTTTTCAGCAGCAGTGTCGAGGGCCTGCTGCGTGCGGAAGAACAGCTGGCGCGGGTTGGAGCGGGGGAAGAAGCGGATGACGACCTCGGGGTGCGTCACGGACTGGTCCTTGCCGTCGCGGAAGGGGTAGCCGAGGTCCTGCAGCAGGTGCAGCGAGCCTTCGTTGCCGCTGGGATTGCCGTCATCGGCGACGATGCCATAGACCGCGCGGTGGGTGCGGTGGGAGTAGACGGCGACGAAGTCTCCGAGCCGGGCTCCGCGGCGGCGGCCTTCGTCGCCGAGGACGACATAGTTGATGCGTGTGGCGTCGACGTAGCGGAGGGGGTCTTCTTCGCGGGTGCGCGCGGGGTCGGTGAAGGCTGTCTGCGAGATGTAGTAGCCCGGTGCGGGGTCGTGCGGTCCCTGCACGATGGGGATGCTGGGGTTGTCGTCGTCGGTGAGGTAGCCGACGATGGGCGCGCCGGGACGGGCGCGGTAGTGCGCATTCTTCAGGTAGTCGAGGGTCTTCCGGGTGGGCGGGCCATAGGCCGTGGGCGCGCCGTCGACATCGACATCCATGCGGCGGGTGAGGATTTCGAAGGATGCGGGCGCGGGCTGGGGAGGCTGAGCCTGCGCTGCGGAGAGCAGCGTAGCGATCGCGAGCGGAAGTGTGAGTCGGCGATGCGGCACAGGAGGCTCTCTGTGAGGTTAGACGAGGGCAGGTACTGGCCGGGTCTCCGAACCGGGAGTCATCCGTTGTGAGAATTTTGTGCAGGCGGCCCGTAAGCCGAATTCTGTTTTAGACGGTCATTCCTCTAGGCGCCGCATTACTACGACGCTCCAGCAACCTACCCGCAGGTTTCGACTCGCTTGCGCGTCTCTTCGTCTTGCCGTAACGGGCCGCTACGTGACATCGCCTGAAGAGGAGCGATTGTCTCCCTGCCTATTTGGTCTTGCTCCGTGTGGGGTTTACCGTGCCGTTGACATTACTGCCAACGCGGTGGGCTCTTACCCCACCGTTTCACCCTTACCTCTCACTTGCGCGAGGGGCGGTTTCTTTTCTGTTGCACTGGCCGTCCACGAGCCTTGACGCTCGCGTCCCGGACGTTATCCGGCACACTGCCCTGCGGAGTTCGGACTTTCCTCCCCCCGGCGTAGCTTGCGCCCGCCGAGCGGCGACCATCCGACCGCCTGCACCTGTTCAGTGTAGCAAGCGTGGGATTTTGGGGTATCCCGGATGCCTATCTCTGGACACAACTGGGCGCGATGGAGCAGTATGCCTTGCGCAGGTAACTGGTTAAAACTGGTTACTGTCTGGGGATGCTGGTTACCGTCTGCTAGTGCCAGCCGGGGTTCCCTTACGACCAACGGTCGCGGGGTGGCCCGCACAGGCGCTGCACTTGGCATTAGTCTGAATTTCTATGTTGGCCAAACTGAGCGATCTAATCCGGGCCCTGGAAGAAGACGAGATCGTTCCGTATTTCCAGCCGATCGTCGACCTGCGCTCCGGCGAGCTGCGGGGGTACGAGGTGCTGGCGCGGTGGATGCACCCGCATGAGGGCCTGATCCTGCCGATGAGCTTTATCGGTGTGGCCGAGGACAACGGCCTGATAGGCGAGCTGACCAACCAGGTGCTGCGCAAGGCGTTCCGCGAGGCGGGCGCGCTGAGGGTCCGGGCGCACCTGGCGGTGAACATCTCTCCGCGGCAGATGCGTTATTCGAGCCTTCCGCTGCAGATCCGGAACTCGGCGGAGGAGCAGGGCTTCCCACTGGATCAGCTGACGATCGAGATTACGGAGAGCGCGCTGATCGGCAACATCGAGCAGGCCACGCAGATTGCCAAGGCGCTGAAGGATATGGGCTGCCGGCTGTCGCTGGACGACTTCGGGACGGGCTACTCGTCGCTGGCGCATTTGCAGGCGCTGCCGTTTGACCAGCTGAAGATCGACCGGAGCTTTGTGGCGTCGATTGCGACACGGCGCGAGAGCCGCAAGATTGTGGCGGCGATCCTGGGCCTGGGCCACAGCCTGGACCTGGTGAACCTTGCCGAGGGCGTGGAAGAAGATGCGCAGGCGGAGATCCTGCTGCGGCTGGGTTGCGAGCTGGCGCAGGGCTGGCGGTACGGCAAGCCAATGGCTTCCGATGAGATGCCGCAGGCTGCGGCCACCGCGCCGCACGCTGTTGCGCTGGGCAGCCACCATGCGACCAGCGGGTCCGTGCTGGAGGCGTTGCCAGCGGAGCGGCTGGCGCAGATGCAGGCGATCTACGACGGAGCTCCGCTGGGACTTTGTTTCCTCGATCGCCGGCTACAGCTGGTGAGCCTGAATCATCGCCTGGCGAACATGCTGGGCCGCCCGGTGGAATGGCACCTCGGTCGTGCGCTGAGCGAGCTGTACCCCGAGACCTTCGCGCAGACCGAGCCGTATCTTCGCCGCGCTCTCAGTGGCGAGGCGGTGTCCGACGTGCGGATCTCCGGAGAGACCGTTGGTGGGCAGGATATCCTCATCAGCTTCCAGCCGGCACACGATGAGGCCAACGAAGTGATCGGGATCTCGGTGGCGGTCTTCGAGGAGAAGGGTTCGCACCGGGCTTCGGCGGAGCGGACTCTGCGTCGCGAGGCGAGCCAACGGCGTCAGCCGCGTGGCTGGCTGCTGGCTGCGGCCGAACAGTAGACCAGCCGGCGCTCCCGGCGCGACGGAACTGATCTTCCTGACTTCGCGTATCTGCTAACCATAGGAGACGTGCGTCCGCGGTCTGGCCCCGTCGTGCGCAGGATAGACTCGACGAAGGAATATCCGATCATGTCCCGGCCTTTTCCTCCGCGGCTAAAGCCGGATCAGTTTCTGGCTTTTGTCACGGCTGAAGCCGTGACCTGCCGTTCGTGCCGCTTGTTCAATGTTCCTAAGGAATTCTGCCCGGAAGGTCTGAAAGTCCATGGAGACCAAGGAAGCATTCAAGATCGCGGCCCAGTCTCTGTGGGCGAACAAGCTGCGCAGCGTGTTGACGCTGCTCGGCGTGGTGATTGGCGTGGCCAGCGTGATCGCGGTCGTGACGCTGATCAACGGGGCGAACAGCTACGTCGCGACGAAGATCAACAAGCAGGGTGCGGATGTCTTCACGATCTCGCAGCAGCCGGGCTTTACGACCAGCTACCAGGAGTACCTGAAGTACCAGAAGCGCAAGGTCATTACGCTGGATCAATACCACGCCATCCAGCAGGGCTGCTCGATGTGCCGGCAGGTGGGAGCGTTGCAGTCGACCACCGGCAAGATTGTGTATGGCACGCAGTCCAGCACGGACACGCAGATTCGCGGCTACACGGCGTACATGCCGGAGATGCAGAACCTGGATATTGCCGAGGGCCGCAGCATCACGCAGTCGGATGAGGACCATGCGACGAACGTCTGCATCGTGGGCTCGGACATCGAGGAGAACCTGCTGAAGTTTGCCGACCCGATCGGCAAGGAGATCCGCGTCGATGGCGTGCCGTGCACGATCATTGGCCTGGGCGAGAAGCAGGGCAAGACGCTGGGCCAGAGCCAGGACAACTGGGTGGCGATCCCTCTGACGGCGTACCAGAAGACCTACGGCACGAAGAAGTCCGTGACGATTTACTCGAAGGCCGGCAGCGGCGACGCCGCGATGCAGGCGGCGAGCGATCAGGCACGGGTGATCATGCGGCAGGTGCGGCATGACCGGCCGGGCGAGGATGACAGCTTCACGCTGGAGACCTCGAGCGCGCTGGCGGGGCTGTTCTCGACGATCAGCAACTACATCGGCGGCGTGGCGGTGGCGATTGCGGCGATCTCGCTGGTGGTGGGCGGCGTGGTGATCATGAACATCATGCTGGTGAGCGTGACGGAGCGGACGCGCGAGATTGGCGTGCGTAAGGCGCTGGGCGCGAAACGTGCCGATGTGCTGATGCAGTTCCTGATGGAGAGCGCCACGCTATCGCTGGTGGGTGGGATCTTCGGTGTCATCGGCGGCGTGGTGGTGGCGAAGGGCGTGTCGATCCTGCTGGGATTTCCGGCGGAGATTGCGTTGTGGAGCGTGTTTGTGGGGCTGTTTGTGGCGTTGTCGACGGGGATTTTTTTTGGGGTGTATCCGGCGCGGAAGGCGGCGGAGCTGGATCCGATTGTGGCACTCCGGAGCGACTTTTAGCGGGCAGTGAATAGTGAGTAGTGAATAGTGAAGTAAGGCGCAATGTCGCCGCTTCCGCAGAGCGCACCCGAGGAGAGCAGCATGTCGGTGCAGAGCTTTCGAGATTCCATTGCATGGCAGCGGGCCATGGATCTGTCATCCGCAATCTATGGGATGACGAGGACGTTTCCCAGGGAGGAGATGTTTGGCCTCACTAATCAGCTTCGGCGAGCGAGCGTTTCGGTCGCGAGCAACATTGCAGAAGGTCAGGGCCGGCTTACGACAGGTGAGTTTCTTCATTTTCTCGGAATGGCGCGAGGGTCTGCACTAGAGATCCAGACCCAACTCGAGATCGCAAGGCGACAAGGCTATGGCGATTCGAATGCGATTTCAGAAACTGACGGGATTGCTTCCGAGGTGGTAAAGATTTTGAATTCGGTCATCGCCACGATACGGAGTCAGAAGGCTTCTGCCTCGCGCCACTAAGTTTTTCTTCACTATTCACTACTTCACTATTCACTCCCTCATCTGCCTATGCGCACTACTGATCAACGCGAATCTATCCGAATGGCTCTCGATACTCTGCGCACCAACAAGGTGCGGTCGGGGTTGACGATTCTTGGCATTGTCATCGGTGTGATGACGGTGATTACGATCTCTTCGGTGATCAATGGGCTGAACAGCTCGATCTCCAACCTGGTCGCTTCGTTTGGCACGAATGTGTTGTGGATCTTCCGGTTTCCGGCGATCGGCGTGCGGCCTACGGCAGAGATGCTGGCACGAAAGCAGCTGACGTACGAGGACATGGAAGAGATTGCGAAGCTGCCGCACGTGGTGGCGGCGACGGCGTCGCTGCAGTACACGAACTACCAGTTCAACGAGGGTTCGGTGATTGCGAAGTGGGGCAATCGCAAGGTCGATAACGTCTCTCTCGAGGGCGATACGCCGAAGAACGCCGAGGTCTATGACCTGGTGCTGAGCCAGGGGCGGTACTTCACGGAGATGGATCAGACACGCGCGGCGGACGTTGTCGTGCTTGGTTCCGACCTGAAGGACGGCCTCTTCGGTCCGGTCGATCCGATCGGCAAGGACATCGTCGTTGATGGCCGCACGTTCACGGTGATTGGCGTCTTCGAGAAGCAGAAGACGGCGTTCGGCGGCGGGAAGAATCCTGCGGACAGCTATGCGTATCTGCCGGTGACGACGTTCAAGAAGTTGCACCCGGAGATTCTTGACTATTGGCTGAGCGCGAAGTTCGACGACCAGAAGAACAAGGGGCTGGTGGAGGATGAGATTCGCGAGCTGCTGCGGCGGCGGCGCAAGGTGCGTAATTCCGCGCCCGACAACTTTGCTATCTTCGGCTCGGACTCAATTACGCGGCTGTGGACGCAGATCACGGGGAGCCTGTTCCTGCTGATGTTCGGGTTGAGCGCGGTGGGCCTGATGGTGGGCGGCGTGGGCGTGATGAACATCATGCTGGTAAGCGTGACGGAGCGGACGCGCGAGATTGGCGTGCGCAAGGCGATTGGCGCCACGCGCGGCGTGATCCTGATGCAGTTCACGCTGGAGGCGATCGTGCTGTGCGCGATTGGCGGGGCGATTGGGATCCTGGTGGGGTCGGGGCTGGCGATGCTGGCGCGGTTCTTCATTTCGGCGACGGTGAGCCCGATCTGGGTGGCGGTGGCGTTTGTGTGCTCGTGCGGGATTGGGTTGGTGTTTGGGATCTATCCGGCGTACAAGGCGGCGAACCTGAACCCGATTGAGGCGTTGCGGTACGAGTAGGGTCGGCAGATTGCCTCAGGGGTTTTTAAGTCCCTTTGCACATCGGGTGTTTAACGCACGAGCTGAAGGTCGTACCCTTCAAAGGGTAGATCTTCCGGTCCCCCGTATAACGCCTACAGGGAAATGCTTCAGCGAAAGTTTGAGCCAGGCTCAAACGGTCCCTCAGCGGCTAAAGCCGCGTTGATCTTGCAGCTTTGTGTCACGGCTGAAGCCGTGACCTACCGTTCGTGCCACACGCCGTTCTATGGCGGCTTCGGTCTCATGGCCGAGTGCGAGATCCCCAATAGATCAGAGGCCTTCTAGGGCAAGCCGAGCCAGGCGGCTTTCTTGGTTGTGCGCCACCACACGTAGATCATCACCATGGCTGCGCCTGCCAGCGCGATGGCCAGGCCCATCCAGACGCCGGCGGCGGCCATGTGGAAGTGGTAGGCCAGCAGAGCACCCAGAGGTGCGGCGACGAACCAGAAGCAGACGAGCTGGGTGAAGAATGGGGCGGAGGTGTTGCCGGCGCCGCGGAGAGCTCCAGTGAGCGTGGTCTGGAGGCCATCGAAGAACTGGAAGCAGGCGGCGATGCCCAGCAGCGGGATTGCGGCGTGGATGACGCCTTCGTCGGGGGTGAAGAAGCGGGCGATGGGGCGGGGGAAGGTGAAGAAGGCCACCGCGCAGAGCAGCATGAAGCCGCCTCCGGCGAGGACTCCAGCCCATCCTGCGGCGGCGGGAGCGTCCTGCGGAGCGGTGGAGGCTGTGCCGTCCGCGTGGGCGCGAAGGCGGCCGATGGCGTGGCCTACACGCACGGCGGTCGCCGCTGAGATCGCGAACGGGACCATGAAGGTGGTGGCGGCGCACTGCAGCGCGACTTCGTGCCCGGCCAAGGGCAGGGAGCCGAAGGTGGCGATGATGGAGCTGGCGAGGCCGAAGATGCCGACCTCGACGAAGACTTGCGCGGCGGCGGGCGAGCCGAGCTTGAGCAGGCGGCGCATGTGCTGGCCTTCGATGCGGAAGCGCGTGGTACGCAGGCCGTAGTTGTGGCGATGGTCGGCCCAGAGAACGGCGACGACCAGGCAGAGCATCATGTAGAAGCGGGCGAAGCTGGTCGACCAGCTGGAGCCGGCGACGCCGTAGCCTGCGAGTGCCAGCGTGTGTGAACCGAGGCGCAGCGTGTGGGGCCAGCGCAGCACATGGGGATAGATCAGGAGCCAGTCTCCGGCGGCGTTGACGAGGTTTGCGGAGACCAGCGCGAAGGCGATGGGGCGGGCATGGTGCGCGGCCTGCAGGTAGCGGCGCAGGGTGAAGTAGAGGAGCAGTGGCAGCGCTCCCCAGCTGAGGCCCTGCATGGCGGGGATGGCCTGACGGCGGACCTCGGCGTCCATGGGCAGGAAGTGGAGCAGATAGGGGCCGGCGAAGAACAGGGCCATCAGCCCACCGGCCACGAGCATTGCCAGCACGAGCCCGTGTTGCAGCCAGCGATTGGCTTCGGCGATGTCGCGGGCGCCGAAGGCCTGCGAGATAAGCGAGTCCAGCCCCAACAGCACACCGCCGGCGCCGAAGGTGCAGACGTTGAACATCACCTGCGCGATGGCGGCGGCTCCCATGGGCACGGAGGAGTGGGGCAGGCGGCCGACGAGGACCGTGTCCACGACGCTCATGGCGTTCCAGCCAAGCTCAGCCAGGATGAGTGGGGCGGCGAGCGCCAGGAGGGGCTTAAGCTCGCGGCGGATGCTGGTCATTCCGGGCATGGTTGAGGGTAGCAAAGCTGGATGAGGACTTTGCTCCAACGTCTTGCCCTTTTCCATTCGCTGCGGGATTGTTGCTACAGCGTTCGCATGGGAATGGTCCAGATGTTGGTGTTGCTGTTGTCCCACAAGTCCAGGCGTGCGGCGTCCTCGATGGCCTGGGCGTGCGTTCGGGGGAAGTGCACGATGATCGTCCGGTCACTGGAGAAGTACAGCGTGCGGCGGTCGGGGCTGAGGCGAGGGTCGTTATCCTCGCTCGAGCCGTTGGCGGTGTCGCCTTCGTAGCGAATGGGCTGGATCTCTCCCCATCCGTTACCCTTGCGGGCGACGACGAAGAGGTGCTCGTGCGCGGTCTCGCCGGGGAATGGGCGGCGGCTGGTGAAGACGAGAAACGACTCGTCGGGGGCGATCTCCGGATCGACGTCCTTCACGCTGCCATCGCTGAAGGCCAGCGGCTCCGCCTGGCGATAGACGCCGTCGACGCACTTCGAGCGGAAGAGACTCAGCTCCTTCCCGGGCATCGCCGCGGTGAAGTAGAGGCTGCCGTCCGCGGCCACGCTGGGGCGGAAGATCTGCGGAAATGCGTTGACGGCTGGTGGCAGCTCCCGGGGAACTCCCCATCCCTGCGCGGTGCGGTCCACGCGGTACAGGTGCGAGGTAGCGCGGGGCGCGTCTGTGGGATTGGCAGGCGGCAGGCGGTGCACCGAGACAAAGACGACGTAGGAGCCATCGGGAGAGAACGCCGGCGAGGAGTCCGACCACTCGCCGGAGAAGCTGGCGACTGTCGGGCGGCTCCATCGGCCGTGCCCGAGGTGCGACTCCAGGACCACGGACCAGCGCGGCGCGGAGCGCGTAAACAGCAGCGTTCGGCCGTCGGGCGAAAAGCTGGGCGTGCCCTCGTTGGCTGGTCCGGAGATTACTCCCGGGGCAAAGACCGCAGGCTTGGGCAGCGGCGTGGCCTGCTGGCCGAGTGCGGAGGACAAGGAGCCCGAGGAGAGCGCGACCGAGGCTGCCGTAAGCAAAGGCAGGCCCGCAACGTGCTGGAGCAGACGAGTCATGGACATGGAACCTCGAAGGACTTGAGTGACTTGGAGAAGCGATGCGCGCCGAGTGAGCGAATATTTGCCCGCTGGCCGCTGCACGGCAGAGTACATCCAACCGAACCGTGCGAAAACCCGCGATTTTCTTGACAGCGCAACGCCGTTCCCTGATGCTTAACGCTCAGGTGCGATTGAGCCAGCGGTGTGCGTGTGTCCTGGGTGGGAGTCCGGGGCTGCAGAACTTCGCTGGTGTTCGGACGCCGATCTTGCAGGCGCGCCGGGTAAAACGGTCCCACGAAATTTTGATGAAAGACGCCGCGGATCTCCCCCAGCGGAGGGAGCCGGGCAGCCGGGCGCGCAAGGCGCCGGCGGTAAGGAACTGAGCGTTGAACGGTTTGGCGATGGCGTTGTTGGCGGCGGGCGGACTTGGGTCCCTCGGCAGCCTGATTTACCTGGTGCCCATCGTGGCGCTGTATTTTCTGATGATCGTCCCTAACCAGCGGAAGCAGAAGAAGTGGAATGAGATGCTGGCGTCGATCAAGGCCGGGGACAAGGTCACGACCAATGCCGGCATCAAGGGCACCATCGTTACGGTTCGGGACGACGTCTTCGTCATCCGCACGGCTCCCGACGGCATCAAGCTGGAGTTTGTGAAGAGCGCCATCGCGGCGGTTACGACCGACGAGCCGGTGGACAAGAAGTAGACAGGAAACAGTAGACAGTCAAAACACTAGACCGTCAGTAGAACGAAAGCAGTTCGGAAATCGCGAGCGTACGCATTTATACGCAGAGTTGGCGTTGCGGCCTTTGGGCCCGCGCGAAGTTGAAGGAAGTCAGGATCGATGGGTAAGAATCTGGGCACAAGGCTCGCGATCATCATCGGCATACTGCTGGTGTTCGCATATGGCATCGTGGGTATCCCTCACGGCGGTCTCAAGCAGTCGATCGCGGATCGCATCCACCTCGGTCTGGACCTGCAGGGTGGCATCCACCTGGTGCTGAAGGTCCACGTGACCGAGGCGGTGAATGCGCAGACGGATCGCGATGTGCAGCGGCTCAATACGGAGCTCGCGACCTACACCGCGACCGCGGCCAAGCCCAATGCGGCCGATGCGGCGGATACGGAGAAGGCCTCGCAGCAGGGCTTCGATGTGGCCAAGGCGAACCTGATCCAGATCTCGGGCGGGACGGCGGCGCAGCAGTCGGATATCCGCGGCGTGCTGAACGGCCAGGAGTATGCGAACTACGAGGTCAACTCGACCGGCAGCGGCTATACGCTGACGCTGAAGCAGCAGGCCGTTCGCGACATCGAGTCGCGCACGCTGGATGTCTCGATTGAGACGATCCGCGAGCGCATCGACAAGCTGGGCACGCTGGAGCCGGTGGTCGAGAAGTACGGTCTGGGCGACGACGAGATCCTGCTCGAGCTGCCGGGTGTGTTTGATCCGGGCAAGGTCGAGCGCATCATCGAGACCACGCCGAAGCTGGAGATCCACGAGGTTGTGGGCAGCCCATATCCCGATCCCACGCAGGCGCTCACCGCAATCGGCGGCGTGCTTCCTCCGGATGAGCAGATCGTTACCGGCGGCAACGGCATGGGCGGTCCCGACCAAGCCTGGGTGCTGAAGCGCGCAGCGGTGGTCGAAGGCACGGACTTCCGCGATGCGCAGCCCTCGACCGATGAGAATGGCCGACCTGACATTCGCTTCTCCCTGACGACGGACGCGGGCGAGCGCTTCTACAAGTACACGTCGAGCAATGTGGGCAATGCGATGGCGGTGGTGCTCGACAACCGCGTGCGCGAGGTGGCGAGCATCAACTCGGCGATTCGCGACGACGGCCAGATCACCGGCGGCTTCACGCAGGAGCAGGCGGAGAGCTTGTCGCAGGCGCTGCGCTCGGGATCGATTCCGGCAACGATTACGCAGATTGAGACGCGCGTCGTCGGCCCGAGCCTTGGTTCGCAGTCGATCCACGACGGCGTGATGGCTTCGATCATCGGCATGGCGGTCGTGATGATCTTCATGCTGGTGTACTACCGGGGCGCGGGCATCAACGCGGACCTGGCGCTGGTGCTGAACCTGCTGATCCTGCTGGGGTTCATGGGGTACACGCACTCCACGCTGACGTTGCCGGGCATCGCCGGCGTCATCCTCACCATCGGTATGGGCGTCGACTCCAACGTGCTGATCTTCGAGCGCATCCGCGAAGAGCTGCGCAGCGGCAAGAACTCCGCCGCCGCAGTGCAGGATGGCTTCGGGCATGCGTGGATCACGATTCTGGATACACACGTGACGACGGTGGTTTCAGCCGGCATCCTGTTCCTGTTCGGTACGGGTCCGGTGAAAGGCTTTGCGGTCACGCTGACGCTTGGTCTGCTGGCCAACATCTTTACCGCGGTGTTTGTCTCGCGCACCATCTTCGACTGGCTGCTCAGCAAGAAGGAACGCGGCGCGGCGCTGTCGATTTAGCGCTCCCGAAGGGAGCGAGCTTTTAGCCGTTAGCTTCTAGCTCCTAGCTAGGGCTGCGGCTGCAAAAGGATTCGCGGTTCCTCCGCAGACGTAAGCCGCGAGGGGAACCGCTCAAGTAAGGAAGTCACTAGCTAGAAGCTAAGAGCTAATAGCTAGCAGCTATGGAAGGCAAACGTGGAATTCTTTCGGAGCTCTAACATCGACTGGCTGGGGAAGAAGTGGTACTTCCTTGGCTTCTCGCTGATCTTCTCGGTCGCGGGTCTGCTCAGCATGTTCTTCTGGCACGGCGTTCCGCGCGGCGTCGACTTCAAGGGCGGCACGCGCATCACCGTCGAGTTTGCCTCGACGCCGCATGAGGATCACATCCGCCAGGCGCTGAGCGCTGCAGGTCTTTCGAGCGCGGGGGTGCAGCGCATCTCGGGCGCGAACGGCAAGGCTGCGAATGACGTTGAGATCGCGCTGCCGGAGACCTCCGACGCCGCGCACGACGCCGGCCGCACCCAGGTGGAGAACGCCCTGCAGGCGAACTATCACGACTCCACTTTCTCGGTGCAGCAGGTGGATATTGTGGGGCCGACGGCGGGTAAGCAGCTGACGCGGCAGGCAGGGTTTGCGGTGCTGTACTCGCTGATCGGAATGCTGATCTACCTGTGGTTCCGCTTCGAGCTGATCTATGGCGTTGCGGCTGTGGTGGCGGTGTTTCACGACACGCTGATCACGGTGGGTGCGTTCTCACTGACCAACCAGGAGATTACGCTGACGGTGATCGCGGCGATCCTGACGCTGGTCGGCTACTCAATGAACGACACCATCGTGGTGTTCGATCGCATCCGCGAAAACCTGGCGCTGAGCCGCCGCGAGACGTTGAGCTCAGTGGTGAACCGGTCGATCAACCAGACGCTGAGCCGAACCGTGTTGACGTCGGGACTGACGTTCCTCACCGTGCTGTGCCTGTTCCTCTTCGGCGGTGAGGTGCTGCACGGCTTCTCGTTCGCGCTGGTGATTGGCATCCTGATCGGAACGTACTCGTCGATCGCGGTGGCGGCTCCGATGCTGGTGGCGTACCAGGACTGGCGTGCGGCGCGCGGCAAGCGCGTGTCGCTGCCGGCGGCCAAGGGCGCGCGGTAGATCGTCTCATCGAAACAGACAGAGGACGGGCTGCGGCCCGTCCTCTTGCTTTGCGGAAGGACCTTTCGGATGCGGGAGAGCGCTCTTATGCGGTCCTCTTGCATCGCGTGTTGTGCAATCGATCATGCGGCGCTGCTGAGCGGGGATTGACTATCGCCCAGCGGCTGAGATTTTTTCGGGGACGCCTGCCGAAATGGGTCGTGGGCCATGTAGGATAGCCCCAACGCACCGACTTCCAGACATAAAAAATCCTCTGCCAATCTGGGAACAATTTGGCAGGGCGTGGTGTCTAAGGGTCACAGCGAAGCCCGGGTCTTGAACCAAAGGCCACGGGAATTGAGGGGTTGCCCATGTTCGAAGATTCCATGATGGAATCAGCGGGAAAGATCAAGACGAAGTCCAGATACTGGATGATCGGCACATTTGCCCTGAACGGGACAATTGTTGCCGCGCTTGCGATCGTGCCGCTGCTGTTTCCTGAGGCGCTGCCGAAGAACTCGCTCGCAGCGTCGATCGCGGCCCCGCCGCCACCTCCTCCACCCCCCCCGCCGCCGCCGCCGCCTGCTGCGGTCAAGCCGATGCCGAAGATGACCTCGGAGATCGACCAGGGCCTGCACGCCCCCACCAAGATTCCGAAGAACATCAACCTGGTCAAGGATGAAGCTCCGCCACCGCCTTCGAGCGGCATGGGCGTGGCCGGCATGAGCGGTATGGCCGGCGGCGCACCGGGCGGCATCCTGGGCGGCATGCCCGGCGGTACGGGCGCGGCTCCCAAGATCGAAGTGGCCAAGCCCAAGCCAACGGGTCCGGCGCGTATCTCGGGCGGCGTCATGCAGGGCCAGATCCTGGTGAAGACGCAGCCGATCTATCCGCCGATCGCCAAGGCCGCGCACGTTTCCGGTACAGTCGTGCTGCACGCCCTGATCTCCAAGAGCGGGTCGATCGAGAACCTGACCGCGATTTCTGGTCCGGACATGCTGAAGAGCGCGGCGATCGACGCCGTCCGTCAGTGGAAGTACAAGCCTTACCTTCTCAACGGAGAGCCGACCGAGGTCGACACGACGATCACGGTGAACTTCAACATGAACGGCGGTTGATTCCGTGGGACGTCCCGGGGCGGACCGTTCGCGGTCTGGCCCCTGGTCCAACCAGACAACGGTAAACGCTTTTCGATAATCTACGTCCCTTTGGAAGAGCAGGCGGCTCTCACGAGAACCTTCCTGTGCTTCTGCGAAGCATGGAAGCCAGGTACGGCGGTCCCGGTGGACCTCCAACCTGGCTTCGGATGAACCCCGGGCACGACCCAGGGTCTCTCCGCAAGATCAACCTTTCAACCGCTCGATAAAACAGAAGTATCCAGCCAGGAGGAACGAATTCCGTGATTCTCGCTCATCTCACTTCGATCTCGCACAACGCCATGGTCTCCCTCGCCATGTTCCAGGACGACGCCGCACCGCAGGTGGGTTTCAGCCCCATGCAGATGTGGGGCTCCATGAACTGGCCCGCCCGTTGCATCGTCATCATCCTGTTCATCATGTCGATCTGGTCGCTGGCCGTGATGATCGATCGCTGGCTGTACTTCAACGCCGCTCGTTCGCAGTCGCGTGAGTTCGCTCCCAAGGTTGCGGGCGCGCTGAAGGAAGGCCGTCTGGATGAGGCGATCAAGGTTGCCGACCGTTCCAAGAAGTCGCACCTCGCCGAGGTTGTGACCGCTGGCCTCACCGAGTTCCGTTCCTTCGGTTCGGGTGGCGCGATCACCACGGAGCAGATCGAGAGCTCGCAGCGCGCGCTTGAGCGCACCGAGTCGATCGTTCACGCGAAGCTGAAGAAGGGCCTCGGCGGTCTCGCCACCATCGGTTCGACCGCACCGTTCATCGGTCTTCTCGGAACCGTCATGGGCATCCTCCGCGCCTTCCAGCAGATCGCCACCTCGAAGAGCCAGGGCATCGCGGCAGTCGCCGGCGGTATCTCGGAAGCTCTCGTGACGACCGCCATCGGTCTGTTCGTCGCCATCCCCGCGGTTATGGCGTTCAACTACTTCACCCAGAAGGTGGAAGCGTTCGACGTCGAGATGGACAACAGCTCGTCGGAGCTCGTCGACTACTTCATCAAGCAGTCGCACCGCTAGGCTGAGCTTTCGGGGCGGCCTCTGGAAAGAGCCGCCGTGGGAACTCACCGAACGCACACGGAACGAACGCGAGAATCCTTTTCCTGCCAGGTCCGGTCCCCGAGTGAGAGGGGGCCGGAACCGCAGGGGACCCTGAAGAGGGTGTCCCGACAGGAAGCAGGAGACCACTCGCCGGCACGCACGCTGAATCAGGACGGGGGACAACGCAACCCCGGATTTGGAGCAAACGCTTATGGCAATGGCAAAGCGGGAAGAAGGCAAGAAGGTCAACTCGAACATCAACGTGACTCCCATGGTGGACGTCATGCTGGTGCTCCTGATCATCTTCATGGTCATCACTCCCATGTTGAACGACAAGGTGAGCGTCGATCTCCCGAAGGTCAGCGCAGCGATCATCATGGACAACGCCAACAAGGACGATGCGATCTCCGTCTCGGTCACCCGTGATGGAAAGACGTTCCTAGGCGGCGATCCCGTGGCGCTTTCTGACCTGGGCACCAAGGTCGCCGACCTCGAATCCAAGAAGACCAATCCGGGCGACGATAAGAGCGTGTACATGCGCGCCGACCAGCGGTCCAACTACGGCAAGGTGATGGATACGATCGATGCGATCCGCACCGCGGGTGTGAGCCAGGTCAACCTGCTCACGTCCATGAGCACGAACTAGGACCTGATCGGAACTCGCGCGCACGCGCTTTACAGAACGACCTCGGAGAGGAGGAAAAGCTTATGGCAATGGGTGGTGGAAGTCAGGGAGGATCGGTCTCGGAGATCAACGTTACTCCGCTGATCGACGTGCTGCTGGTGCTGCTGATTATCTTCATGGTGATCGTGCCGACCACGCCCCGCGGCCTTGAGGCCCTGGTGCCGCAGCCGCCGAAGAACAATACGCCGCCGCCGCCGGACAACGATCGCACCATCGTGCTGCAGATCGAGGGCGGTTCCGGCCTTCCGGTGTGGAAGATCAACGACCAGCAGTTTCAGAGGGATGATATTCCGAATCAGCTGACGAAGATCTTTGCGACCCGGCAGGAGAAGGTGATGTTCATCAAGGGCGACCCGAAGCTGGACTTCGGCACCGTGGCGGACGGCATCGGCTATGGCAAGCAGGCGGAAGTGACGAACATCGGTATCATCACGCCGCAGATCGAAGCCGGTCACTAAGAGTCACAAGTAGCAAGGCCTGATCTCAGGCTTCTGAAAGGCGCTCCCGCGCAGCGATGGTCCCCACGGACCGGACCTGCTGCAGGAGCGCCTTTCTGCGTTTGCGTTCGTTTGTGCGGACAGGGAACTCTGCGCCCCCCCGCGGTGTCTGATAGCCAGCAGAACGTCTACTCGCCGACGACGACCTGGGACCAACGACAAACGAGAGTGCGCGCCAAGGCCCCTGACAGGGCCACTGTGGCGTCGGAGGTGCGAGATGGCAATGTCGAGCGGGGAAGTGCGGGGAGGCGTCGCTGAGATCAACGTGACGCCATTGATCGATGTGCTTCTGGTGCTGCTGATCCTCTTCATGGTCATCGTGCCGGCGCTGCCGCACGGTTTGGAGAGCGCGGTGCCGCAGCCGGCGAAGGGCGCTGCAGAGCCTAGCGTGGGGCCGGTGATGCTGGAGGTCCGGCTGGCCACTGGCGCGGCTGGGGCGGCGTACGTGTATCGGGTGGATGGGCGTCCTGTGGAGCTGGTTGCGCTCGGGGAGGCGCTGCGGAGCAAGCTTGGGGTGCGGCAGGAGCGTGGGCTGCTGGTTGCTGCGGATCGTGGCCTGACGTATGACGTCGTGGCCCAGGCTATTGGCGTCGCGCGGGAGGCGGGGGCTTGGCCGATTGGGATTGTGGGGAAGGAGTTTGCGGACCGGCAATAGGTGTTGGGCGTCAAGGGCCGAGGGCCAAGGGTCCAGGGTCCAGGTGTTGGGTGACACTCGCCAGAAGCCAGATGGCCAGTCACCAGTGTGGTGGTTGGGTGATGCAGGCGTGCAAACACTGAGGCCTCCCATGCGGGAGGCCTCAGGTGTTGAAGATTGTCGGCATGTCTGCCGGTTGCGAGCTACTGTGCCGTGATGCCGCCGTGCGATGCTGCCTCTTCCTTCTTGGCCTCATTCGCCTTGCGGGCGCCGATGGACTTCTGCACCCAGGCATCGGCCTGCGCGAGGTCGGCCTTGCGGGCTGCGTCGTCGCCGCAATCCAGGTCGGCCTTGCGGCGGTAGCTGAGGTTCATGTAGCTCATGGCGTCGTCGTAGTTCTGCCGCAGGCCGATGGCCTGGGCAAGGTACTTCTGCGCTTCTTCGACCAGCGGGGTGTTCAGCTGCTTGATCTTGGCGCAGGTGTCCTTGGACATCTTCGGGTTGCCATTGCCATCGTCCTGCAAGCCGGCGGCAGCGAGGGCGGTGGTGGCGTTCTTGTAGGACTCGGTCCAGTCGATGACGCCGATGGTGTAGGCGGCTTCAGCGTCGTTCGGAGCGAGCTGAAGGACCTTCATCTCGATCTCCTTGGCCTTGTCGAACTGCTTGATGTTGCGATAAATCGAAGCTTCCTGGCGGAGCGCGCCGAGATCGTTCGGAGTATTCGCCAGCACCTGATCGAAGCCCGAGAGGGCCTTGTGCGCGATCTTCAGGTTCTCAGGCGTATCCAGGTTGGGAACAACCTGGTAGCTGTAGGCAGTAGCGAGGTACAGCTTGGCGACGTCGTAGTTCGGATCGAGGGCGATGGCCTGTTCGAAGCGGTTGGTGGCTACCTCATACTGGCCAGCCTTGAACGCTTGAACACCCTTCACGAGCTGATCGCGTGCCTGCAACTTGGCACAACCGACAGTGCTCCCCAGGATCACTAGCAGCGCTGCCGCTGCCGAAATGCGCGCACACAGTTTCATCGGAAAACCTTCCTATTGGACAGAATCGCCTTCGGCCCCGCACCTGGAGGCAAGTCTCGGTGTGTGAATGAGGGCCTTTCGGTGTGATTGTAAAGGGAGAGAACGGCCATTGACCAGCGGTGGCATGTCAATTTGGGCAGCCTCTCCTCATCCTCCGGGCGTTCAGCACATGGCTTCGCGCCTCGGCAGGAGGAAATTGTATGACGCCGAAGCCCAATACAGAAGAGGCTTCGACCTTATTTGCAAGTGGTGACGAAAGAGGATGACGAGGAGCTATGACGAAAAGACGCATGGGGCGGATATCGGGCAGTTGGTAGCATCGAGCGTGGTAATAGGAAGTCGGCAACACGGAGGCAGTGTGGCACAGGGAAAGTGGACTGCAGCGCAGATGGCATCGCAGACGGGCAGGACGGCTCTCATCACCGGGGCGAACAGCGGCATTGGGTTCCAGGCCGCGAGCGAGCTTGCCTCGCACGGAGCGCATGTGCTGCTGGGCGTACGCAACACGGCTAAGGGGGAAGACGCGGCGGCGCGCATCCGCAGTGCTTCTCCTGGCGCGAACGTCGAGGTGGCTACGCTCGACGTGGCTTCGCTGGCTTCGGTGCGTGCGTTCGCTGAGGGCTTCCTTGCCAGCGGCCGTGCGCTGGACCTGCTGATCAACAATGCGGGTGTGATGGCGTTGCCGAAGCGCGAGCTCTCGGTCGATGGCTTCGAGCGCCAGTTTGCGACCAATCATCTGGGGCATTTTGCGCTCACGGGACTTTTGATGCCGGCGATCGAGAAGGCGGCTGCGCCTCGTGTCGTCACGGTCGCTTCGCTCGCGCACCGCAACGGGAAGTTTGAGCTGGACAACCTGCAGGGCGAGAAGAAATATGTGCCGTGGGATGTTTATGGCATGACCAAGCTGGCGAACATTCTCTTTGCGACGGAGCTGGAGCGCAGGGCTCGCAAGGCGGGGCTGAAGCTCATCAGCCTCGCGGTGCATCCGGGGATTGCGCGGACGCAGATCTTCGAGAACGGTCCGGGAACGGGCGACATCAAGGCCATCATTACCCGACTGCTCGCGCCCCTGATGACCCAGGACGATGCTCGCGGCGCTCTGCCAACGCTGTATGCCGCGACGAGCCCGGAAGCACACGGCGGCGAGTACATCGGACCAGATGGTATGGGCGAGCTGAAGGGCTGGCCGAAGGTGGTGCAGCCGCGCGCGAATGGCAAGGATCCGGTTGCGGCGAAGCAGCTTTGGGACGTGAGCGAGACGCTAACCGGCGTGCGATACCTCGATTAAGCAGAACAGCAGAACAGCAGAACAGCAGAACAGCAGAACAGCAGAACAGCAGAGCAGCAGAGCAGCAGAGCAACGCATCGGCGATTGAGGATGCGCTCCGCCGGTTTTCGCCGTTCCGTTTCTCAGCTATTCCGCTGCCCCTGCTGCTCCTAGGCGGCCAGCTTCTCGGCCGGTGCGAGGGCTTCGTGCTCGATTTCCTCGAGGCTCTTGCCTTTGGTTTCGGGAAGCATGGTTGCGGTGACGATGAGGCCGAGCACGCTGGCTGCTGCGGCGGCGGATTCCGCGGCGCGCAGGCCTCCGGAGTGCAGCAGGAACGGGAATACGAAGACTCCGAAGAAGCCTCCGAGCTTGCCCATTGCTGCCGCGATACCGTGGCCGGTGGTGCGTACGCGAACGGGGAAGATCTCCGACGGATAGACGAAGGTCGTGGTGTTGGGGCCGAACTCGGTGAAGAAGAAGCTAAGGCCATAGATGATGAGGAACGGTGTGACCTGCTGCTGCAGGCCTGGCCAGAAGGCGAGCACGAGGAACGCCACGCTCATCATTCCGAAGCCGAGGCACTGGATCGTCTTGCGGCCGAGCCGGTCCATCGTGAGTGCGGCGATGACATAGCCGGGGGCGGCGAAGATCACGAAGATGCCGAGCTGGGTCAGAGTCTTCTGCAGCAGCGTGTGATCGCTGTTGAGAGCGCTGAGGACCATGGGGCTGGAGACGGTGTTGCCGTAGTACGCGGCGTCCATGAGGAACCAGGCGGCGGAGGCTCCGATGAGCCGGATAAGCAGGCGGTTCTCGGTGGCAAGGCGGTGAAAGCCGTCCCAAAAGCTGACGGAGTGCTGTTCCTCATCGAAGTGACCGGCGCGCTTGAGTTCGCCATTGTCGCCTTCTTCCATGCCGGAGGCGGCGAGGTAGCGTGGCGACTCCTTGAGATGGCGACGCGACCAGTAGACGGCCAGCGCTGGGACGGCGCCGAAGCCGACCAGGATGCGCCAGATGATGTCGTGCGAGAGGTTCGTGGCCAGCAGGGCCGAGGCGAAGAGTGGACCGAGGATAAGTCCTGCAGCCTGCATGGCGAAGACCAGCGAGACCATCATGCCGCGTGACGCCTTGCCGGCGTACTCGGCCATGATGGTGGCGCTGACGGGATAGTCGCCGCCGATGCCGATGCCGAGGATGAAGCGGAAGCCGATGAGCCACCAGATGCCGGGGGAGAACGAGCAGGCGATGGCGCCGGCGGCGAGGACGAGTACCTCGACGCCATAGATGCGTTTGCGGCCGAGCATGTCGGCGACGCGGCCGAAGAGCAGGGCTCCAATGGCGGATGCAAGGAGTGCGGTGGAATCGACCAGCGCCTCTTCGATCTTTCCGGTGTGCCACAGGGGCTTCACGAGGCTCATCACGACGCCGATGATGAACAGGTCGTAGGCGTCGGTGAAGAAGCCCATGCCGGAGATGAACATGATCTTCCAGTGTTCGCCGGAGATCTTGGCGTTGTCGAGGTGGCTGAAGTCGGAGGCAGGAGCGGTGCGGGAAGGGACAGCGATCGGTGGCATGGCAAGGGCCCTCAGTTCCTGCTGAGGATGGATGCCCCTGTTTGTTACCGGCGTGTGAATGAGAGGTTCGGCAGACAATTCCGTGCTCATCTCATCGACAAGCTGTTTCGCTCATGAATCCCTGACGAGATCTTGCTAGCGGGAGCGTTTCTTCGAGGTCGGCTTCTTCACGACGGTGCGCTTGGCGGGCAGCTTGCGGGCGACAGCTTTGGTCGCGGTCTTCTTGGCGGCCTTCTTCGCTGGGGTCTTTGAGGTTGCGGAGGTTGCGGCCTTCACGCTGGTCTTGACCGTGGTCTTCGTCGTGGGCGACTTAGGCGCGGAGGCGGAGGCGGAGATGCGGGACAGCTTGGCGGCGTGCGACTCGAACAGCTTCTCGATCTGCTTGAGCAGCAGTGCGGTCTGCAGGGGCTTGACCAGCATCTTGTCGGCTCCCATGTCCTGCCAGTCTTCGTCGGCGAGAGGATACGCGGTGAGCAGGGCGACGGCGGGGTGGTAGGCCGCGGTGCGGGCGGCATGGATGACCTCGCGGCCGGCGGCGTCGGACTCCATGCGCATGTCGGTGATGACCATCTGGTACTCGTGCGCACGCAGCTTCAACTTGGCCTCGCGCGCGCTGGCGGCGGTCTCCACATCGAAGCCGGAGATCTCGAGCACGGCCTTCATGGTGAGTAGAACGGTGACTTCATCGTCGACAAGAAGAACGCGGCGCTTCGGCAAAGGAGTAGCTCCTGGAACGGGGTAACGAGCTGAGTCACAAGTGAGATGCGGCTCGCGGGGTTCGACTGGTATGTTCGCAGGTTGCCGCGCGCCGATGCAAGCCGCAGGAGCTGGTGGCGCGGCCATCGGTCATACCGCGACGGCACTAGCGCAGATGCGAACACCTCGCAGCTGCGCAGAAAAACGTGTGTCTGCAGAGCTGCGAGGTATGAGGTAACGAGCGACGAGGGTCGAGGGCCAAGCTCTGCTGCTATTGCTTGCAGAGCTCCAGCGGCCAGGTCCAGTTGCGGTGCTCGGGAGAGTCGATGCCGTTTTCGTGGGCGTAGTTCACGGCTTCGATGATCTGGTCCTTGAGCCATTCCTTGGTGTGGGAGGCGTTGGCCTGCAGCTTGGGCACGCGGTCGATGATGTCGATGGCGAGGTCGAAGCGGTCGACCTGGTTGAGGATGGCGAGCTCCAGCGGCGTGTTGATGTTGCCCTTCTCCTTGTAGCCGCGGACGTGGATGTTGGCATGGTTCGCCCGGCGGTAGGTGAACTTGTGGATGAGCGACGCATAGGCGTGGAAGTTGAAGATCACGGGGCGGTCGAGCGTGAAGAGCGAATCGAACTCGCGGGCTGAGAGGCCGTGGGGGTGCTCTTCCTCGGGCATGAGGCGGAAGAGGTCGACGACGTTGACGAAGCGGATCTTCACCTCAGGGCACTTGGAGCGGAGGATCGCTACGGCAGCGAGCGCTTCGGCGGTGGGAATGTCTCCCGCGCAGGCCAGGACGACGTCGGGCTCGTGGCCCTGGTCGTTAGAGGCGAAGTCCCAGATGCCGATGCCCTTGGTGCAATGCTTCACGGCCTGATCCATGTTCAGGTACTGCAGATGCTCGGCCTTGTCCGCCACGATGACGTTGACGTAGTTGGAGGACTTCAGGCAGTGGTCGGCGACGGAGAGCAGGCAGTTGGCATCGGGCGGAAGATAGATGCGCGTGACCTCAGGGCTCTTGTTGGTGACGACGTCGAGGAAGCCGGGGTCCTGGTGGGTGAAGCCGTTGTGGTCCTGCCGCCACACGAGCGAGCTGATGAGGATGTTGAGCGAGCTGATGGGAGCACGCCAGCGCAGCTCCATCTTCGACTTCTCCAGCCACTTGGCATGCTGGTTGAACATGGAGTCGATGATGTGCACGAAGGCTTCATAGGTGTTGAAGAGGCCGTGGCGTCCGGTGAGGACGTAGCCTTCGAGCCAGCCTTCGAGGGTGTGCTCGCTGAGCATCTCCATGACGCGGCCGGTGGGCGAGAGGAAGCCGCCGTCGAGGTCCTCGGGCTTGTACTCGGCCATCCAGGCTTTGCCGCTGGCGTCGTACATCTGCTGCAGCTTGTTGCTGGCGGTCTCGTCGGGGCCGAAGACGCGGAAGCGGTCCATGTTGCGCCGGATCACATCGCGCAGCAGCGCGCCCAGCACGAAGGTGGAGCTGACGCTGAGCTGGCCGGGCAGCTTGACGTCGATCGCGTAGTCCTCGAAGCAGGGCATGTCCAGCGGCTTGCGCAGGAGGCCGCCGTTGGCGTGCGGGTTGGCGGTGATGCGGCGCTTGCCTTTGGGCGCGAGGGCGCGCAGCTCGGGGATGAGGCGGCCGCTCTCGTCGAAGAGCTCTTCCGGCTTGTAGCTGCGCATCCACTTTTCGACGATGGCGAGGTGAGCCGGATTGGTGGCAGGATCGAGGATCGGCACCTGGTGGGCGCGCCAGAAGCCCTCGACCTTGTGGCCGTCGAGCTCCTTGGGGCAGGTCCAGCCTTTGGGGGTGCGAAGGATGATCATCGGCCAGCGAGGACGCTCGGGGCAGGTCTGGCCGGCCGCTGCGGCCTCGCGGGCGAGCCACTGGATCTCGCGGATGCGCAGGACGACGTGCTCCAGGGTTTCGGCCATCTGCTGGTGGGTGGGCTCGGGGTCGTCACCTTCGACGACGTAGGGATCCCAGCCGTAGCCGCGGAAGAGCTGCTCCAGCTCCTCGCGCGTGATGCGGGCGAGGATGGTGGGGTTGGCGATCTTGTAGCCGTTGAGGTGCAGCACGGGAAGGACCGCGCCGTCGGTGACGGGGTTCAGGAACTTGTTGGAGTGCCAGCTGGTGGCGAGCGGGCCGGTCTCGGCTTCGCCGTCGCCGACCACGACGGTGGCGATGAGGTCGGGGTGATCGAAGACCGCGCCGAAGCCGTGCGAGAGCGAGTAACCCAGCTCGCCGCCCTCGTGGATGGAGCCGGGAGTCTCCGGGGTGCAGTGGCTTCCAATGCCGCCGGGAAAGCTGAACTGCTTGAAGAATTTCTGCATGCCGGCGATGTCCTCGGACATCTGGGGGTAGACCTCGGAGTACACGCCTTCTAAGTAGCTGTTGGAGAGCGTGGCGGGTGCCCCGTGCCCGGGGCCGGAGAGATAGATGACGTTGAGGTCGTACTTGTTGATGAGCCGGTTTAGGTGGACCCAGGTGAAGCTCTGGCCGGGGTCGGAGCCCCAGTGGCCGAGGAGGCGATTCTTGATGTGCTCCGGCTTGAGCGGCTCGCGCAGCAGGGGATTGCTGCGCAGGTAGAGCATGCCCACGCTGAGGTAGTTGCAGGCGCGCCAGTAGGCGTCGATCTTGCACAGCTCCTCAGGTGCAAGGGGCGAGGAGTGGGTTCCGTGGAGTGTTGCGGCCGGGGTACCTTCGAAGCTCATCTGGGTTCTCCTCACGCCAAGTATGGGATCTCCTCGCGCGAATTGTGGGTTGAGTCTACGTCGCTTCGTGCAACATGCGGTCAACGTGGCGGGCGATCGTCCAGTCCTCCTGCGCGGGCAGGACCAGAATCGCAGCCGTTCCAGGAACAGGTTTGCCGCTTTCTACCTTGGATGCCGTGATGTCGCGCACGGCACCCCTCTGGCTGGCTGTTGGGTCGTCATTCTTTGCGGGGTCCAGGGCGAAGCCGAGGGGGTCGAGTCCGGCGATGACCTCCGCGCGGGTGGCGGCGTCGTTCTCGCCGATGCCTCCGGTGAAGACCAGCGCATCCATGCCGCCGAGCACAAAATGCGCTGCGCCAAGGGCTTTGCGGATGGACCGCACGAAGACGGCCAGCGCCAGCTGGGCGTTCTCATCGCCGCCGGCAGCGGCCCAGCGCACCTTGCGCATGTCGTTGGGCTGGCCGCTGAGGGCGACCATGCCGGCGCTCTTGTTGAGCATGGTCTCGACGGCGGTGGCGGGGTCCGGCTCGTGGTCTTCGACGGCGTGGCGCTCGAGGTAGAGCATCAGGCCGGGGTCGAGATCGCCGGGCCGGGTGCCCATCACGATGCCGCCGGTCGGCGTGAGGCCCATGGTGTTGTCGACAGACTTGCCCTTGAGCAGGGTGGTGACGCTGCAGCCGGAGCCCAGGTGGGCGATGACCATGCGCTCCGGGACGCCGCCGTAGACCTCCAGCTGGGCCACGATGGACTCACAGCTGAGCCCGTGGAAGCCGTAGCGGCGCACGCCCTGGGCGCGGACCTTTTCGGGCAGGGGATAGGTGTAGGCCGCGGGCGGCATGGTGCGGTGGAAGACGGTGTCGAAGCAGGCGAACTGCGGGACGTTGGCGTAGCGCTGCAGGCCCAGTTGAATGAGCTTGCGGGCGGGAGGGTCGTGCAGGGGAGCGAACGGCGTCGCGGCCTTCAGCTGCTTGAGGAGTTCGGGGGTGATCCGCTGGTGATCGGTGATGTTCGGCCCGGGATGGACGACGCGGTAGCCGATGGCCTCGATCTCGGGGACCATCTGGGCGGCGAGTTGGTCCAGCACCAGTGCGAGTGCGTCGTAGACCGTGCCTGCCTTGACCGGGCCGCGGCGCTGGCCGAGCCCGCTGCCTCCGCGGGCGCGGATTTCCATCTGGGCGTCGCCCCCAACCCCGGAGACATCACCCTCGAGGACGAACTCCAGCGCGGGAAGGCGATCGAAGAGAGAGAACTTCAGCGAAGAAGACCCACTGTTGAGAACAAGAATCGCCATGCGGCCTCAAGGTGGAACAAAGGTGATGAGGGGGAAGGAGTTGGAGGCGGGTCAATGCCAGCCCGTTTGCTCCGAGGCTACCGCGTTTCCTTGGCTTCTGCTACCGGCGGCGGGGCCGCCGCGTCTCTGGAAGTACCAGCGAGGGTGTTCCGGCTCTGCACGTGCCGGACCGAATCGGGACGGTGCGGCCGCTGAGCGGCCAGCCATGCCCCCGGATTTCCGGGCCCGCTGCATTGCGCCTGCGATACGCTGGACATACCTGCTATACTCGCGTGTGCAGATCCTCGCCATGTGCGAGCAGTCGCCGTCGATGCTTCCCGCTTGTTTTCCGTAGGGGATCCGGTCGCGACGATCCCCAAAAACTTCAAACGGGCCGCCCAACCGGCGTGCCGGAGACTATACCTATCCCACCTCTCGATAAACGCGCGCAAAAGTCCTTCATCCGTACCAACGAACGTATCCGCGCGCGCGAAGTGCGCGTGATCGACGAGACCGGAGCCCAACTCGGGGTGATGGCGCCGTTTGAGGCGCTCAAGATCGCCCGCGAGCGTTCGCTCGACCTGGTAGAGATTTCGCCCAACGCTGTTCCTCCCGTCTGCAAGATCCAGGACTACGGCAAGTTCCTGTATGAGAAGGACAAGAGCGAGCGCGCCGCCCGCAAGACCCAGAAGGTCATCGTCATCAAGGAAGTCAAGTTCTCGGTCACCGTGGACGAGCATGACTACCAGACGAAGAAGAACCAGGCCGTCCGCTTCCTGGGCGACGGGGACAAGGTGAAGGCCAGCCTGCGCTTCAAGGGCCGGCAGATGGCGCACCGCGATCTCGGCTACAAGATCATCAACCGTCTCATCCAGGACGTGAACGAGGTGGGTGTGGTCGAATTCATGCCGCGCATGGAAGGCACCACGCTGCACGCCATCCTTGCGCCGATCAAGGCCAAGCAGATTCAGGCGCCGGCGAAGCCCAAGCATGCCGAGCCTCTTGCTCCAGCCACTGAGGCAGCGCCGGTCGCAGCTGAGGCCCCGGTTGCCGAGACGACCACCGCATAGAACAAGCCGCAGGACGATTCTCTGACGACGCATAGCGCCCGCTCGGCCCCACGGCCTGCGGGCGTTTCGCGTTCTGGGGATGGCGTCCTGGATGATTCTTTCGGGACTCAAGCCCTGACCGGCCGGCAATCGCGCGAGGGAGTTTTAATCCGCGTGGCCGAGTTTCCTGAGCGCCGTTAGTGCCGCCAGGTGGCCGCACATGCCGTGCACGCCGCCGCCGGGAGGCGTTGAGGCGCTGCATAGGTAGAGCTTGGGGTTGGAGGTCTCGTAGAGGTGCGCGGTGGGGCGGCTGACCAGCTGCGAGAGGGTCATCGCTCCGCCCGAGAGATCGCCGCCGATGAGGTTTGGGTTCCAGCTTTCGAGCGACTGCGGCGTGTGGACATGGCGGGCGAGGATGGTGTCGCGGAAGCCGGGAGCGAAGCGCTCCACCTGCGCTTCGATGCGCTCGGTGTAGTCCTCCTGGGGAGTGTGGCCTTCGGCGTTCGGGACGTGGCAGTAGGCCCAGGCGGTGTGTCTGCCTTCGGGGGCGCGCGTGGGGTCGAAGAGACTTGGCTGCACCAGCAGGACGAAGGGCTTGTCGCAGCTTTTCGACCGGAAGGCCGCGGCTTCGGAGAGGGCGATCTCGCGCTGCGTGCCGCCCAGGTGCACGGTCGCCGCGCGCTCCACGCCCTTGGCTGTCCAAGGGATCGGCTGCGAGAGCGCCCAGTCCAGCTTGAAGGCTGCGGGGCCGTAGGAGTAGTGGCGCATGCGGGTACGGAAGCCGGAGGTGAGCTGGCCGCCGGCCACGCGGTCCAGCGCGCGGGGGCTGGTGTCGAAGAGTGTGGCGTCGGCGTCGTCCATCTGGGAGAGGCTGCTGATATCGGCGTTGAGCTCGATGCGCCCGCCGAGCGAGAGCAGGTAGCCGGCCATGGCCTGCGTCAGGCGGCCTGCGCCGCCTTCCACCAGCGGCCAGCCCACGGCGTGGGCCGCGGCGGCGAGCACCAGTCCGGCAGCGGAGCTTGCAGGTCGCTCCAGCGGCAGCACCGAGTGGGCTGCGTTGCCCGCGAAGAGCGCACGCGAGCGCTGGCTACGGAAGAGTAGCCGCGTGAGCATCGTGGCGGGCATCATGGCGTTGATGCCGAAGGCGGCCATGTTCAGCGGATGGCTGGGAACGCTGCGCAGCGGACGCATGACCTGATCGCTGAAAGAGGGCCAATCGTCCACCAGCGGCGAGAGCAGGCCCAACCACGCGAGGCGGTCGTGATCGATGAACTGGGCGGAGGTGGCGGCGAGGTCGCGCTCGAGGAAGACCGCGGTGCCGTCATCCAGCGGGTGCGCCAGCGGCGCGGGCGAGTGCACCCAGCGCAGCCCGAAGTCCTCGAGCGGGAGCTTCGAGAGGAACGGGCTGCCGATGCCCATGGGGAAGGAGGTCGCGCCAACGTCGTGGTGGAAGCCGGAGAGCGTAAGCTCCGCCGTGGTGCAGGCTCCGCCGACGTGGGCCATGCGCTCGTAGACCGTCACCTGCACGCCGCGCTGGGCGAGGGTGATCGCAGCCGCGAGGCCGTTGGGTCCGGAGCCGACGATGTTGGCCGTGCGCAGGGGCATGGGAGATAGGATGCCGGTAACTTGCGGTGGCAGCAAACCTTTGGCGGGGATCTCTTCTGCCTTGTGCTGTTCAGCTTATGTTGAACGCGAAGCACTTGTGGGCGCAAATCGTGGGAGGCAACGTCGGCCTGCGGTCACTCATGAATGCCGCGCAGATCGTCCAGGATGGGGAAGACGGTGGGCGTGGCGAGCACCATGGCCAGCGGGACGAAGGTCACGAATCCGAAGCGCGGAAAGGTGACCGCTCCGAGCAGGCCTCCGGCGAAGAAGGAGCCAATCAGCAGCCCCAGCATGCCGATGCGCTCGCGATGCGCGCGGACGGGCTCCTGGAAGGGATTGCGGCTCAGGTAGAGGGCGCGGCCGAGCTCGATGCCCATATCCGTGACCATGCCGGTGAGGTGGGTGGTGCGAATCTCGGCGTCGGAGATCTTGGTGATGATCGCGTTCTGCAGGCCCATCGCAAAGGCCAGCACACCGAGCAGCAGCAGGACATGCGATTGCCCGCGGGTCACGCCTACCGCCCCCAACAGCAGGGCTTCGAGGAACAGCGGCAGGGCAAAGAGGCTTTCACGCTGACGCCGGCGGGCGAAGTTCACCAGCAGGGCACATACGGCAGCACCCGCCAGGAAGCTGAGGAAGATGACCGAGGTGTGGGCGAGCAGCACGGGAGCATCGGTGCCGGCGGCGGCGGCCAGCGTGGCGGTGATGCCCGTCATGTGCGAGGTGAACTGGTGCAGGCCCAGGAAGCCCGAGACGTCCACCAGGCCGGCGGCAAAGGCCAGCATCGCCGCCAGCCGCACGTTCGCGATGCGCGACCGGACACGGGCTGTGAGATGACGAAGCGGCATGGCACTGGGGTCAGTATCGCAGGGGGTGGCTCGGCTAGATGTGCGATGCCGCACGGAGTCGGGGTGCGATTTGCGCTATTCAGGAGGGGCTGTCAGCCGTTGCGGCTCCGCTGACAGGGGCAGCGAGCAGCTCGCGCCGGCATGGCACGCGAGCTGATCCCGATGCTGCTTTCACGTTGTCCTCAGGGCTTTGTCAGGGCGGGGCTTCAGCCCCGCCATTCAAGGCCCTAATGTCAAGTTCCACGAGATGCTTTACACCTCGTTATCAGGACATCCTTTACACATGGAGGTCTGGTGGCGTCGCGCAGCGGTCCA